>JAITAJ010000008.1 GCA_031284185.1 Accumulibacter sp.
CCAAGGGAATTGACCAGACCCGGCTGGTTGAAAAATGACTCTGAATGAAAATTGACCCTGAAAAAACGCGCCTGCCCATCAATAAGGAAAACGGCTGCCTTCGCCATTCCGCGCGTGCCGCATCCCGGACGATTCAATCGGACGGGATGCGACAACCAGACCCATGCAAGCGCCATGAATCCCATGCGGGGCGGGCTGCGCAGGAAGGCAAAACCGCCGCCGCGATGGCCGCGGGATAGATTTTTCCCACTTCCCGGGGCGGATCATCTGTTGCGTTCGTCATGGGTTTCTTCCTTTCGCTTTCAGGCGCTCAATCTGGCAGAAGACGCCAGGTCTTTTGCCTGAAACCGTAACGTAACTATGGCAATGCGTCTGCCGGCTGCGTCGACGCCCATCCTGCCGACAAAACCTCGGCCTGCTGCAACACCGTCTGCACCGCCGCCTCCTGCAAATCCGGCGGGTAGCCGTACTTGCGCAAGATGCGCTTGACCAGCACGCGCATCTTGGCGCGGGCCGAATCGCGGTGCGCCCAGTCCACCGACACATTGCCTTTCAGGCTGACCAACAGTTCGTGGGCGATGACCTTGAGCTTATCGTCGCCCATGGCCTGTACCGCGCTTTCGTTCTCGGCCAGCGCGTCGTAGAAGGCTATCTCCTCGTCGGAAAGCCCCGATTCCTCGCCACGCTGCCGCGCCGCGCGGATGTCCTTCGCCAGCTGGATCAGTTCCTGCAACACCTCGGCGGTGGTGATGGCGTTGGCGTGGTAGCGCGCGACGGCATCTTCCAGCCGTTCGGAAAACGCCCGCGTCTCGACGATGTTGGCCTTGCTGCGCGAGCGGATGCCGTCGTTGATGAGCTTCTTCAGAGCTTCCAGCGCCAGGTTCTTCTTCTGTAGCTGCTGCACTTCGGCGAGAAACTCGTCGGACAGGATGGAGATGTCTGGCGACCGGATGCCGGCGGCTTTCAGGATGTCCACGATTTCGGTCGAAACCACCGCGCGACTGACGATTTGCTGGATGGCAAAGTCGCGTTCGTGCGAAGCCAGGCCGGAAGCGGTGGCTGATTTCACCAGCGCGGCACGGATGGCTTGGAAAAATCCCACTTCTTCACGAATGCCGCGCGCCTCATCCGAAGCCGAGGCCAGCGCATACGCCTTCGACAAGGCCAGCACCGCATCCTGATAGCGGCGTTGCGCCTTCTTCTTGCCTTCCGCCGTGGTTTCGGCGGCGGCCCATCGTTGCTGCTTGTCAAGTATCCATTCGATGGCTCCGGCCATCATCGCCAGGCGTTCTTGTGGCGTGCCGTTCAACGCCGTGGCGTAGTCGAAGCCGAAATACATCGCCTTCACCACTTCGTATTTCTCCAGCAGCACCGCCACGGCCTGTGCTTCATCGACGCCCGTGGTTTCCTGATCGCGCGCCGAATACTGCGCCAGCGCCGATTTCAGGCTCTGCGCGATGCCGATGTAATCGACGATCAAGCCCGCGGGCTTGTCGCGGAACACGCGGTTCACGCGGGCGATGGCCTGCATCAAGCCATGACCCTGCATCGGCTTGTCCACGTACATGGTGTGCATGGCCGGCGCATCGAAGCCGGTCAGCCACATGTCGCGCACGATGACCAGCTTCAGCGGGTCTTCCGCCTTGCGGACGCGCTCGGCCAGCAAGTTGTGCCGCGCCTTGTTGCCGATGTGCTGCTGCCATTCGGGCGGGTCGCTGGCCGCGCCGGTCATTACGATCTTGATGGCTCCAGCCTTGTCGTCGGCGCAGTGCCAATCCGGGCGCAGTTTGACGATCTCGCCATACAGCGCCACGCAGATGCGGCGACTCATGCACACCACCATACCCTTGCCGTCCAGCGCCGCGATGCGGTTCTCGAAGTGTTCGACCAAATCCTTCGCCACCAGCGCAAGGCGCTTTTCACTGCCGACCAGCGCCTCGATGGTGGCCCACTTGCGTTTCAGTTTTTCCTGCTCGGTCTGTGCCTCATCTTCGGTCAGCGCCTCGACCTCGGCGTCGAGCCTGGGCTTTTCGTCCTCATCCAGTTCAATGCGCGCCAGCCGCGATTCGTAGTAGATCGGCACGGTCGCGCCGTCTTCCACCGCGCGGCTGATGTCGTACACGTCGATGTAGTTGCCGAACACCGCTGGCGTATTCACGTCCGCCGCCTCGATGGGCGTGCCGGTGAAGCCGATGAAGGAGGCATTGGGCAATGCATCGCGCAGGTATTTGGCGAAACCGTAGGACACCTCGCCGGTCTTGGCGTCCACCTTCGCCCGGAAACCGTATTGCGAACGGTGCGCTTCGTCGGCGATGACGACCACGTTGCGGCGCGTGGTCAGCGGCTCGGCCACCTCGCCGAACTTCTGCAAGGTGGTGAAGATCACGCCGCCCGAAGCCCGCGCCAGCAAGTGCTGCAAATGCTCGCGGTCTTTGGCCTGCACGGGCGTCTGGCGGATCAGGTCGCGGCACATGCTGAACGTGGCGAACAACTGATCGTCCAGATCGTTGCGGTCGGTCAGCACAACCAGTGTCGGGTTCTCCATCGCCGGGTGCCGCACCAGCCGCCCGGCATAGAAGGCCATCAACAGGCTTTTGCCGGAACCCTGCGTATGCCAGATCACACCCGCGCGCCGGTCGCCTTTGGCTTGCGTCGCCACGCTGGGCAGGCCATAGGCCGTCGGTTCTTCGCGCACGCCCTGCCACGGATCGGCGGCGCGAATCGTCGATTCAACGGCGCGGTTGACCGCGTGGTACTGGTGATAGCCCGCCACGATCTTCGCAAGGCCACCGCCGCCGCTTTTATCAGACGTGTTGCCGAACACGGTGAAATACCGCAGCAGGTCGAGAAAGCGCCGCTGCTCGAACACGCCTTCGATCAAGGTCGGTAGCTCCGGCGAACCCTTTTCGAGAATAGCCTTGCCATCCGTGGTGCGCCACGGCATGAAGCGTTCCAAATCGGCGGACAACGACCCCACACGCGCCGCGATGCCGTCGCTCGTCACCAGCAGCGCATTGGTGTGGAACAGCGCCGGAATCTGCTGCTTGTAGGTCTGCAACTGGTTGAACGCGCCTGCCAGATGCGCGCCCGCGCTGCCCGGCGCTTTCA
>JAITAJ010000019.1 GCA_031284185.1 Accumulibacter sp.
ATCAAACGCTTGTTGCGCCGCAAGGCGGGAACTTCTAACATCGTGGAAATTGAGCGAATCAACGACCTACTGGAGGCAGACACCATGCTTGCCGAACGCATCGAATCCTGGTTTGACGAGGCCACCCAAAAAGGGGTGAAGCAAGGTATGCAGCAAGGTATGCAACAAGGTATGCAACAAGGTATGCAACAAGGTATGCAGCAAGGTATGCAACAGGGCCGAGTCGAAGGGCGATTCGAAGGGCGGGCTGAAGGTCGAGTCGAAGGCCGAGTCGAAGGGCGGGTCGAAGGGCGGCTGGAAGGTCAGGCCAATATTCTGTCCAAACAGTTGAGACTCCGTTTTGGCGAATTGCCGCCGGAGGCCGTCGAGCGGCTCTCCCGCGCGACGCAGGACGAACTCGACGCCTGGGGTGAGGCGATCCTTTCGGCGCCGACGCTCTCGGCGGTGTTCGAGGCGTCCCGGCGCTGAATGGAGAAGACAGAGAAATCGAGCGCTCGGTTTCCGTCCTCGCTCCGACGCGACAGCGCCGCAAACTCATCTGTCTTCTGTCCCCTATCCTCTGTCCTGATTCCGATGCGTGACAAGACTCTCGAAGATTTCCTCGATTCGGCGGATGGCGCGGGCGGCGTGCTGGCGCATGCCAGGGAACTGCGCCGGCTCGGACGCCTGTATCGGGAGATCGCGCCGGCGTATCTGTCCGAGACCAGCCGTCTGGTGAATTACAAGTCGGGAGTGGTGATCATCCATGCCGCGAACGGCGCGACGGCGACCAAGCTGCGGCAGTTGACGTCGACTCTGGCCGACGGCTTTTCCAGGCGGGGCGTCGAGTGCGGCGGCGTGGACGTGAAGGTGCGGGCCGGCCAGCTTCCCGCGCGGACGAGGAATGCCATGCGCAAACCCCTGTCCACACGGACTTTCCAGACCCTCGGCGACTTGCGCGACTCACTGCCCGATTCGGAATTGCGTCAGGCCGTGGAGGTCCTGATCCGGCGATCGGCTAAACGGGAATGACCGCGACGCGCTCAAGGATCAACAGCGCGAAAACCAACAGGGCCACCATCACCGCACAGCGGACCCCGCGCCAGGAAAAACGCCGGTATTTTTGGTTTCCGGTCAACAGGTAGGCGACCACGCCACCGCCGACCATCAGCAGGGTCAGTATGCCCAGCAGGCGCAGCAGCCACATTCCGGGTACCCCCTCATTCCTTGCGGAAACCGTTCGTGAAACAAAGACGAGCCGATGAAGTCATGGCGATCCGGCGGAAGAATCAGTACGCCGGCAGCGCCAGCTGACGAAGGATGGCTTGCGGCGCGCGCGAAGCGTCCTCGAAAGTGACGAACTCCCAGGCGTCGGGATGGTCGAGCAGCTCGCGCACCAGCAGATTGTTCAGGAAATGCCCCGATTTGTACGCCGTGAAAGCCGCCAGCAACGGATGCCCGAGGAGGTAGAGATCGCCGATCGCGTCGAGCACCTTGTGCTTGGCGAACTCGTTATCGTAACGCAGACCGTCGGCGTTGAGCACGCGGAATTCGTCGAGCACCACCGCGTTGTCCAGTCCGCCGCCCTGGGCCAGACCGTTCTCGTGCAGCCACTCGACTTCCTGCATGAAGCCGAAGGTGCGCGCGCGAGAGACTTCGCGCGCGTAGGAGTGTTCGGCGAAATCGATGGTCACTTCCTGGCCGGTACGGTCGATCGCCGGGTGATTGAAGGCGATGAAGAAGGTCAGCCGATAGCCGTCGCAGGGGTCGAAACGCGCCCATCGCTCGCCGCTACGGTCGCTTTCGCGCACCTCGACGCGGCGCTTGACGCGGATGAATTTCTTCGCCGCCTGCTGTTCTTCGATACCCGCCGACTGGATGAGGAACACGAAGGGCGACGCCGAGCCGTCGAGAATCGGCACTTCGGGCGCGTCGATATCCACGTAGGCGTTGTCTATGCCCAGGCCGGCGAGCGCCGACATCAGGTGCTCGATGGTGCCGACCCGGACACCGTCGCGTTCGAGACACGAACACATGCGCGTATCGCCGACCGCCAGCGCGGACGCCTTCAGATCGACCGCCGGATCGAGATCGACGCGCCGAAAGACGATGCCGGTATCCGGCGCCGCCGGCCGCAGGCCCATGTTGACCTTGAGGCCCGAGTGCAGACCGACGCCCGACGCGCGGACCAGGGATTTGAGAGTGCGTTGTTTGAGCATGGATACGGAAAAACGCGGGAGCCGGCGGATTTTAGCACGATCCGCCGGCTCCCCTTTTGCGGAGAAAGAAAAGATTGCAAACGCTGGACAGGGCTTGCGTCCGGGCGCGGCCTCGGCCGGGCGCGGACGGTCGCCGCGCGAGCGGTGATCAGTCGGCCTGCTTGCGAAGGAAGGCCGGTATGTCGTAGCGATCGACGCCGCTGTTGACCAGCGCCTCGACGGTCGGGCGTCCCTTGCGCACCACCGCCGGCACTTCGAGCTGGCCGTAGTCGATGCCTACCCCCGGCACGAAGAGGCCGTCGGTCCCGGTGGCCTGCACCACCGGCGTGTTGATCACCTCGAACGGCTGGCGCCTGGCCTTGGGCTGACCAAGGCCCGTGGCGACGACCGTCACGCGCAGTTCGTCTTCCATGTCTTCGTCGTAAACGGCGCCGAAAATGACGTGCGCGTCATCGGCGGCGAATCCCTTCACGATCCCCATGACTTCGTAGACTTCCTTCATCTTCAGGTTGGGCGAGGCCGTGATGTTGACCAGCACGCCCTTGGCCCCCGAGAGGTTGACGCCTTCGAGCAAGGGCGAGGCGACGGCCTGCTCGGCGGCGATGCGCGCGCGATCGACGCCCGAGGCCGAGGCCGAACCCATCATGGCCATGCCCATTTCGCTCATCACGGTGCGCACGTCCTCGAAGTCGACGTTGACCAGCCCCGGCGAGTTGATGATCTCGGCAATGCCGCCGACGGCGTTGCACAGCACGTTGTCGGCGGCCTTGAAGGCGTC
>JAITAJ010000059.1 GCA_031284185.1 Accumulibacter sp.
CCCTTCGCTTGCAGGCGGGCGGCGTCGATGCCCTTGCCGGTGAGGTAGCGCGCGACCGAGGCGGCGCGCCGTTCCGACAGTTTCAGGTTGTAATCGGCGGAACCCAGGCTGTCCGTGTGGCCGCCGATCTCGAACTTCCAGGCGGGATTGGCTTGCGCGAGTTTCACCACTTCGTCGAGCACCGCGCCGGATTCCGGGCGCAGGGTGTCGGCGTCGAAATCGAAATTGACGCCGTAGAGTTGCACTTTGCCGGTCTTGTCGATGGCTTCCTTCATGGCGTCGGCGGGCGTCTTTTCCTTTTCCGCGCTGGTCGCGCAGGGGATGGGCTGGTCGGCGGCGCGGGCAAGCACGAGACGGTAGAATCCGTCATCCTTGTCGTCGGGCTTGATCTCGCGCAACATGGCCAAATGCGCCGTCTTGCCGTCCGGTGCCAGGGTCATGACGCCCTGGCGCTCGCCGCCGTCCCCGTGCGTGCGCGTAAAACGGAAAAGGTTCCCTTCCGCGCCGCCGGCAAGCGTGCCTTCCACGGACAGAATCTGTACGCCCTTGCTCATTTCATTTGCGAACACATAGCATCCTTGCACCTGTCCTTCCTGTTGATGAAGAATGATGTAAGACTCGTAGGAATACCGCCCTTCGAGCCGTCGGCCAAACATGGCGGAATCCGCTTCTGTCGGCGCGGGCGCGTCGCCGTGGAATTTGAGCGTCCTGTAAATGCCGCTGAAATTTTCGCGCAGCGCGGGAGGCTCGTCGAAGCGGCCATGGGCATTGAAATAACGCAAGCCAAAATAGCCTTGTTTGGGATCCAGCAAGGTCAGACGAAGGTAGCGCCCTGAAATTTTCTGCTGCGCGGGAATGGAAAAATCGATTTCCTTGCCGGTATTCCACTCTGTCCGGTATTGCGCGGGCACATCGTAGACCGCGACCGTCTGGAATCCGGTTTTTGGCGAGGAGGAAAGGGCGAACTCCACCCGCCGGGGCGCGGTGGGATTCGCTTTTCCCCGGATACGGAAGGACGAAATCGTGGCGGGAGCCGCCAGTTCATAGAACAAATCCCTGCGCTTTTCCGCGCCGCCTCCCGCATCTGGCATGAATTCCGGTTGCGCGCGGGAAGCGAGCACCGAATTGATCAATTCCATTTCGTCTTTCGAATAATCCCCCTGCCCTCCGCGGGACAAGGCAAAACCGCCGTTGTAGACGCTCACCACGTCCAGCAGTCCCGCATCCTTGCCGTCGTCCGCGGCGGCGGGGGTTTCCGGGACATCGGGCGCGGCGGGGGTTTCCCCGGCGGCGGGCGGCGCGGAAGAAGCAGACGCCGCCGAGGGCGCGGCGGTGGCGGCAGGCGTCCCGGCCTCCTTGTCGCCGCAGGCGGCAAGAAAAATGGCAAGGGAGAAGAACAGGATTCGGCTCGTTTTCATGACCAGATACTCCACGGCGTCAGCATCCAGACGCCCACAACCAGTAGCCAGACGACGGTGAGCGGGATGAAGACCTTCCAGCCCAGGCGCATGATGTGATCGTAGCGGTAGCGCGGGAAGGTCGCCCGGAACCAGAGGAAGAAAAAGAGCAAAAAGCAGGTCTTTGCCAGCAGCCAGAAGATGCTGTCCGGCAAAAAGCCCACGGGCGAAGCCCAGCCGCCCAGGAAGAGGAGGCTCGTCAGGGTCGCCACCAGGATCATTTCCGCGTATTCGGCGAGGAAGAAGACGGCAAACGCCATGCCCGAATAATCGACGTGAAAACCGGCGACGATCTCCGATTCGCCCTCCGCCACGTCAAACGGGGCGCGGTTGGTTTCGGCGATGCCGGAAATGAAATACACCACGAAGAGCGGCAGGAGCGGCAGCCAGTTCCAGGAAAGGAAGTCCAGCCCCCAATCCGCGCCCATGCCCCTTTGCTGGGCGCGCACGATGTCGGTGAGATTCAGGCTTCCCGAAACCATCAGCACCACGACGAGCGCAAAACCCATGGCGATTTCGTAGGAGACGATCTGCGCCGCCGCGCGCATGGAACCCAGGAAGGCGTAGCGGGAATTGGAGGCCCAGCCCGCCAGCACCACGCCATAGACGCCCATCGAGCCGATGGCGAGGAGGTAGAGCAGGCTCGCGTCGATGTTCGCCAAGACCAGCGTGTCGGAAAAAGGCACCACCGCCCACACCGCCAGCGCCGGGGCGAGCGAGAGCATGGGCGCGACGACGAAGAGTTTTTTGCTCGCGCCGGAAGGCACCACGATTTCCTTCATCAGCAGCTTCAGGCCGTCGGCGACCGGCTGCAACAGCCCCAGGGGGCCAACGCGGTTGGGGCCGAGGCGCACCTGCATGTAGCCGATCACCTTTCTTTCGGCATAGGTGAGATAGGCAACGCCCAGCATCAGGGGAACGACGATGGCGACGATCTTGACGAGCGTCCAGCAGACGAGCCAGAGAGTCGGGCCAAGCAGCCCGCTTCCGAATTGGGCGAGGGATTGCAGCAAGGTTTCCATCAGGCGCGCTCCATATTGATGCCGGGAATGGCGGGCAGCAATTCCTTGAGATGCCGGTTCAGTGCTTCCAGTTCCGCTCGGGGATAGCGGGAAAGCAAAAAGAGGCGCTTCCAGAAGGCGACATGGCCAACCGACCAGACCATCCACGCCCGCCCTTCCCTGTCGGTGTTGCCGCACATCAGCCGGAGCTTGCACGCCGGATCCGGACAGGCAATGTCGATCCGCCAGTACGTGTCTTCCGGGGCCACGCGCTTGATGACGAAGCGCCGCGCCTTCAACTTTTCCGCCAGCCAAAGCGCCAGGGACTTGCCGTAACGGCCAGGTTCCGCCATCTCCTTCTCCTCGCCCGGAACGGGCTTGAAGAAATCGGTCTGAAAGCAGATTTCTGTTTCACACATGGCGGTCCTTTTCGTTTCTTTTTGAAGACGGCTTGCTTTCTTCGCATGGGCGCTCCCCCCTCTCCCGCCCCTGCCGGGGCACCCTCCCCCGGAGGGGGAGGGAACGGCAGGCGCTTTCTCGTTGGGAGAGGGAATGGCGGATGCTTCTTCATTGGGAAAGGGAACAGCAAACACTCGCGGAATGGCAAACGCGCGCGCACACCGGGGTTCATGTTTGGAGCATGAACGCTCACCGCTCGCCCCGGCGCATTGCCGTTCCCTCCCCCCTGGGGGGAGGGTGCCCCGGCAGGGGCGGGAGAGGGGAAACGCGCGCGGAATGGCAAATGCTCGCGCACACCGGGGTTCATGTT
>JAITAJ010000272.1 GCA_031284185.1 Accumulibacter sp.
CGTCCACGTCGCCGACGCCCGCACCAGCGTCCTGCATCCCGCCTCCTCCACTCATGCCCAACTGAACGAGGAACAACTCCTCGCCGCCGGCATCACGCCGGACATGATCCGGGTCTCCGCCGGCATCGAAGACGTCGCCGACCTGATCGCCGATTTCGACCAGGCATTGAACGCCGCCTGAACGCACTCTTTCCACGGAAGGTTTTCCGGGCGGCCCTGGACATCATGGCGGAAAACCGAATTCAACGATCCCTTTCATCCGGTACAGACATGGAATCCCTCTCCCTCTCCTCCACCGCCGCGCTCGCGGCCATCGAAGCGGTGCGTCGGCATTTCGCCGCCCGCCTCGCCGCCCGGCGGGAAACGCCCGCCATCACGAAGGAACTCGAAAACGTGCTGTCCCTGCTCGGCACCGTCGATTTTTCCCGCGTCGACGAGGCGTGTCTGCGAGCCAGCGGCCACCCGGTGATCCGCCAGCTACGGCAGACCGGCATCCACGGTGGCGACGCCTCTTCCGCGGCGGTGCTCGATGCCTTCCTGCCCCATCTCGACGCTCTGCCCTGGCGCTACAGCTACGATCCCCGGCCCGATGCTCCCGACATCGGCGAACGCATGGCCTGGGCCGAACTCGTCGGCCCCATCGCGCCGTTTCACAGCAATCGAGTCTGCCTGGGCCTGACCGCCATCGGCCCCCATCTGCTTTATCCGCCGCATCGTCACCCGGCGGTGGAGACTTATCTCGTCGTCTCCGGCTCGGCGGACTGGACGGCGGAAGGCATCGCCCGGACCCACCCACCCGGCGCGCTGATCCTGCACCCCGCGAACATCGCGCACGCGATGGAAACCGGCGATGAGCCTCTGCTCGCCGCCTACGCCTGGACGGGGGACGTGGAGACGCTTTCGGCTTATCTATCAGAGGCTTGAACCATTGGAAGGGAGGATGAAATGAAAGGCGTGGCCATTCTCGGCGCCGGCGCGATCGCGGCGGTTCATGCGGATGCCTTCCTGCGTTTTTCCGATCGGTGCGAAATCCGGGCGGTCGGCGCCCTGCATCTGGACCGGGCGAAGCGCCTGATCGACCGCAAGGGTCTCACGGCCGCCACGGCCTGCGAGGGCGTCGATGAGGCGCTTGCGCGCGATGACGTCGATGTCGTCTCGGTCTGCGCGCCGCCCGGCGCGCACGCGGACATCGTCGTCAAGGCGCTGCGCGCCGGGAAACACGTGCTCGTCGAGAAACCGATGGCGCCCGGCCTCGCCGAATGCGACCGGATGATCGAGGCCGCCCAGGCGTCCCGGAAGCTGCTCTCGCCGATCGCGCAGAACCGCTACAAGACGCCGTATCACAAGATGGCGCGCTTGCTGAAGGCGGGCCTCGGCGGCCCGGTGAAACACGTGACCGTCAATTCCCTGTGGTGGAGAGGGCCGAACTATTACGACCCCTGGTGGCGAGGCACCTGGGACGGAGAGGGCGGCGGCTGTGTGATGAACCACGCGGTTCATCATCTGGATCTCCTGCTCTGGATGGCGGGGATGCCCCGGCGCGTCACCGCGCTCATCGGGAACGTCGCCCACGACAACTCCGAATGCGAGGACGTGGGGATCGCCATCCTGGAATACGAGGGCTTTCTGGCGCAGGTCACGGCTTCTCTCGTCACGCATGACGAGGAACAGGAGATCATCTTCCAGACCGAGCGGGGCCGCTTGTCCGTGCCCTGGAAAACCGCGTCCAGCCGCGCGCTTCCGAACGGTTTTCCCGAGGAAGACCGCGAGGCCGCCGAGTATCTGGCGGGGGCCTACGAGAGACTTCCCCCGCTCGATCTGGAGGGGCATCCGGCGCAGATCGGGAACTTCCTCGACGCGGTCGACGGCCGGGATGAGCTGCTGATCACGGCGCAGGACGGGCGAAACGTGATCGAGCTGATCACGGCGATCTACGAGGCGGCGCAGAGCCGATCGCCGGTCGCTCTCCCGATTCCGAGGGACGACGCCTTCTATCGCCGCGACTCGATGCTTGCCGCGATGCCGCGCTTCCATCGGAAGACCCGGAGCGTCGAGCGTTCCGAGGTTCTGGAGATCAAGCTGGGGCGCGACGTGGGCAGATGAGGCGGGCGAAGACCGTTGCCGGGTGGAACGTCCTCCTCCTTGCGGGCGGACTTTCAGACCGGCGCCGGTCTTGCGACGGCGGAAGGCGTGCCCTTCTCAGTCCGCCGTTTTCCGATCCCCCTTCCGATATGTGCCGATCACCTGCGCTTCGGCGAGGACGTGTCCGCGCATCGCCTGTTCGAGCGTTTTCCTGTCCGGGCCGCGCAAGTCCGGCAGCGCCACGTCGAGCGCATAGAGCCTGTGGAAGTAGCGATGGCGCCCGATCGGCGGGCATGGCCCGCCGTACCCGGTGATTTTCCAGTCATTCAAGCCTTCCAGGGTTCCCGCCGGCAGATCGCCGACCGCTTCGGCCAATCCCCCGCCGTCCGCCGGAAGATTGTACAGAACCCAGTGCGCCCAGACCGTGCGTGGCGCCGCCGGATCGGGCGCGTCGGGATCGTCGACGATCAGCGCCAGACTCGCGGTCCCGGGCGGCACCCCCTCCCAGGCCAGCGGCGGCGAGACGTTGGCCCCCTCGCAGGTGTATTGCGCCGGTATCGTTCCATTGGATGTGAAAGCGCTCGAAGTGATTTGCATGGTGGATCCTTTCTACATTGACGATTCATCGAAATTCAGAGAGCAGAGAAACCGAGCGTCCGGTTTTCTGTTCCCCACCCGGCGCGAAGCGCCCAAACCGACCTGTCTTCTGTCCTCTCTGAATCTCTGCCTTCTGAATCTCTGTCTTCTGAATCTCTGTCCTCTCTGAATCTCTGTCCTCTGAATCTCTGTCCTCTGAAACTCTGTCCTCTGAAACTGACTTCAGGACATCTACGCTGGTAATATTATTCATTTACCCGAACGATACGGCAAATGCAAACAGGGTCGAATGAGGAAAACGCGGGTTCGGGGAAACAAACCCCGGTCATGCGGCATTGGTCTCAGATGAAGGCGCAATATCCCGGTCTGCTGCTGTTCTACCGGATGGGCGACTTTTACGAGCTGTTCTTCGACGATGCCGAGAAGGCCGCCCGTCTGCTCGGCATCACGCTGACCACGCGCGGCCAGAATGCCGGCATACCGATCAAGATGGCGGGCGTGCCCCACCACGCCGTCGAACAGTACCTGGCGCGTCTGGTGAAGCTCGGGGAATCGGTGGTGATCTGCGAGCAGGTCGGCGATCCGGTAAACGGCAAGGGGCCGATCGAACGCGCCGTCTCGCGCGTCGTCACGCCGGGCACGCTGACCGACGCGGCGCTGCTCGACGACAAGCGCGATTCGCTGCTGCTGGCGCTCTCATGCGCGCGCCGGAACGCCGGCCTGGCGTGGCTCAACCTCGCCAGCGGCGAATTTCGCGTCTGCGAAGTCGCGCTGGAAAAGCTGGCCGCCAACATCGAACGCATCCGTCCGGCGGAAATCGTCATCGCCGAGAGCCAGGAAATGCCGTTCGCGCCCGAGGCGGCGCTCACGCGCCGACCGGACTGGTTTTTCGACAGCGAAGCCGGCGCGCGCGAACTCTGCGCCCATTTCAGGACCACCTCGCTGGCGGGATTCGGCGCCGACGGATTGCATGCCGCGATCGCCGCCGCCGGCGCGTTGCGGCGGTACGTGCTAACCACCCAGGCGCGCGCGCTGCCGCACGTGCGGGCGCTGATCGTCGAGCGTAACAGCGCCTACCTCGGCCTGGACATCGCTACCCGGCGCAATCTGGAACTGACCGAAACGCTGCGCGGCCAGCCGGCGCCGACGCTGTTCAGCCTGCTCGACACCTGCGTCACCTCGATGGGATCGCGTCTGCTGCGTCATGCCCTGCACCATCCGCCGCGCGACCCGGCGCTGCCCGCGGCGCGTCACGCCGCCATCGAGGCGCTGATCGACGGAGACGGGCGAACCCTGCGCGAAGTCCGCCAGACCTTGCGCGGCTTTGCCGACATCGAGCGCATCGCCGGGCGCATCGCCCTGTTCAACGCCCGCCCGCGCGACCTCTCCAGTCTGCGCGACAGCCTGCGCCGGTTGACCGAACTGCGCGTCCTGCTGGCGGACGCGCCGGCGCCGCTGTTGCGGGAATTGCTGACCGGACTGTCCACGCCGGACGCCGCGCTCGATCTATTGTCCCGCGCCATTCTGCCCGAACCGGCCGCGCTGCTGCGCGACGGCGGCATCATCGCCGCCGGCCACGACGCCGAGCTGGACGAGCTGCGCGGCATCAACGACAACTGCGGCGCCTACCTCATCGACCTGGAGACGCGCGAGCGCGAGCGCACCGGCATCGCCAGCCTGAAAGTCGAATACAACCGCGTGCATGGCTTCTACATCGAAATCACCCACG
>JAITAJ010000283.1 GCA_031284185.1 Accumulibacter sp.
TCGAGGAGGACGGCGAACAGGCCGATGCCTGATTTCGTTTTGCGCTTAGTCGCGGCGAATGGGGTTCGCCGCGCGGCGCGCGGTTTGCTGTTGAATACGAACGAGGAGTTAGCATGGCGGAAATCACCGCGAGCATGGTCAAGGAACTGCGCGAGAAAACCGACGCGCCGATGATGGAATGCAAGAAGGCGCTCGCCGAGGCGGCGGGCGACATGGCGAAGGCCGAGGAAATCCTGCGCGTAAAACTGGGCAACAAGGCGAGCAAGGCCGCCGCCCGTATTACCGCGGAGGGCGTGGTGGGCATCCATATCGCCGCCGACGGCAAGCTGGGCGCGATTCTGGAAGTCAATTGCGAAACCGATTTCGTCGCCAAAAACGAAGAATTCCTCGCCCTGGTAAAGAACAGCGTCAAACTGGCGGCAAATGCGGCGCCCGCCGATGTGGCGGCGCTTTCCGCCCTGCCGCTGGGCGATGGCACGGTGGAATCCACCCGCGCCGCGCTGGTCGGCAAGATCGGCGAGAACATGAGCCTGCGCCGCTTCGCCCGGATCGAGGCCAGGGGCAAGCTTCATTCCTACATCCACGGCGGCGCGAAGATCGGCGTTCTGCTGGATCTGATGGGGGGCGACGACAGACTGGGCAAGGACATTGCCATGCACATCGCCGCTTCCCGGCCAAAATCCCTGGATGCTTCCGGCGTTGATGCCGCGCTGGTCGATTCCGAGCGCCGTATCGCCATTGAAAAGGCGAAGGAAGCGGGCAAGCCCGATGCCATGCTGGAAAAAATCGCCGAAGGCTCGGTGCAAAAGTTCCTGAAGGAAGTCACGCTTCTGGGGCAGGTCTTCGTCAAGGCCGAGGACGGCAAGCAGACCATTGCGCAGTTGTTGCAGCGGGAAAACGCTTCCGTCGCCGCCTTTACCCTGTACGTGGTGGGCGAGGGCATAGAGAAAAAGACGAGTGACTTCGCGGCGGAAGTAGCGGCGCAGGCCGCGGCTGCCAGAAAGGAATAGGCCGCACATGACCACGCCCAAGCCCAGATACAAGCGCATTTTGCTGAAACTTTCCGGCGAAGCCCTGATGGGCGAGGCGAGTTACGGCATTCATCCGCAGACGCTGGGAAATGTCGTCGCGGAAATCCGCTCGGTGGTGGATTTGGGCGTGGAAGTGGGCGTGGTCATCGGCGGCGGCAACATCTTTCGCGGCATGGCGGGTACCGCCACCGGCATGGATCGCGCCACCGCCGACTACATGGGCATGTTGGCGACGGTGATGAACGCGATGGCGCTCTCCGACGCCATGCGCCAGGCCGGGATGACCGCCCGCGTGCAATCGGCGCTGAACATCGAGCAGGTGGTCGAACCTTATGTTCGAGGCAAGGCCATCCGTTATCTGGAAGTGGGCAAGATCGTCATTTTCGGCGCGGGCACCGGCAATCCCTTCTTCACCACCGATACGGCCGCCGCGTTGCGCGGCGCGGAAATCGGCGCGGAAATCGTGCTGAAAGCGACCAAGGTGGACGGCATCTACAGCGCCGATCCCAAGAAGGACAAAAAGGCCACCCGCTTCGAGAAGATCAGTTTCAACGAGGCCATCGTCCGCAGTCTGGCGGTAATGGACGCCACCGCCTTCGCGCTTTGCCGGGATCAGAAGCTGCCGATCAACGTCTTTTCCATTTTCAAGCTGGGCGCGCTGCGGCGCGTGGTATGCGGCGAAAATGAAGGCACGCTGGTGTATTGCTGAAATTTGCTTGCCGTCACTTGAAACGAGGTTGTCATGATTGCTGTCGCTGAACTCAAAAAAAACATCGAAACCAGGATGCAGAAATCCATTGAGGCGTTGAAGCAGGATCTCGCCAAGATTCGCACGGGACGCGCCCATACCGGCATTCTTGACCACGTGCAGGTGGAATATTACGGCGCGCAGGCGCCCATCAGCCAAGTCGCCAACCTGACCCTGATCGACGCGCGCACCATCGGCGTGCAGGTCTGGGAAAAATCAATGGCCGCCAAGGTGGAAAAGGCCATCCGCGAATCCGACCTGGGATTGAACCCCGCCGCGCAGGGCGAACTGATCCGCATCCCCATGCCGCCCCTCTCGGAAGAGCGCCGCCGCGATCTCGCCAAGGTCGTGAAAAGCGAGGGTGAAAACGCCCGCGTGGCGGTCAGGAACCTGCGCCGGGACGCCAACGCGCACTTGAAGGACGGCGTGAAGAAGAAGGAAATCTCCGAGGATGACGAACGCCGCGCCCAGGACGACATCCAGAAACTGACCGACCGCTATGTCGCCGAAATCGACAAGCTGCTCGCGCAAAAGGAAAACGAGCTGATGGCGGTGTGAGGGGCGGAAGACGGTCAGTTGTCGGCGGCGATGGCCGCAAAATCATGGTTATTCACGGATAATCACCGGGGCGGCATCCAACGTGAAATAATTTTTAACAGCCCTTTCAACCCATTGTTTTTTAATATTTTTTCACTTCCCGTTGCGTAAACGCAAAGAATGCCCCCGGTCGGAATCGAACCAACGCCTGATGATTACAAGTCAACTGCACGACCTTCATGCTACAGGGGCGGGGGAAGGTGAGAAAAGAGGGGTTGATTATAATCTTGGGGTTCCCATAAATG
>JAITAJ010000291.1 GCA_031284185.1 Accumulibacter sp.
TATCGGCAACCAGGTCGGCATCGTTTTTCAGCGTTCTGAGGTTCTGCCGTATCTCTTCACGCAAACCGGCGTCATCCGGCTGTTCCTTGAGCGCTCCCAGCAATGCGTGAGTCTCGCGCCGGCTCTGCACGACTTCCTGTTCGACGGAGACGTCATCCGCCTTCGCGCCACCCGCGTCTTCACGCGGCGGCGTCTGTATCCGCCGGACGAAGCCCTCGAAATCCACCTCCCCGCGCGGCATGGCATCGACGAAGAATCCCATCATCGACAGCTGGTTCGCCAGTTGCTCGAATTCGTTCTCGGATGGAACGCAGTCCGGGGCGGCGAAGCGGCGGACGGTTTCGAGACAGCCTTGCGCCGCCGCCGTCGCGCCATCCTGACGAAGCATGGTCAACGCGCCGATGATCTGCCGGAAGGGTTTTTCCAGCTCCGTGAGTTCCGAACGCTTTTCCGCGTCGCGGAAGAACCCGTCGAGTCCTTGCTCGATCTGGAGCAGATTGCTCTGGATTTCCTTGGCGACCTGCCCGATCAGCAGCTTTTCCTGCGCCCGGCGCGACATTTCGTCGAGCAGCGTTATTTCCGAACCGGGCTGCGGCGGGTGCCCCGCGATGCACGCATGAATCCGCTCGACGGTCACATCGACCTGATGCGCGAAATCCTTGCCGAGACACGGGTAGTTCTTCTGCGCGTTTTCGATCAGCAGGATGGCCGTGGCGAGTTCCATGCCCAAGACTTCGGAATGGCGCGCCGGCATTTCCGCCAGCCAGTTGGCGGTTGCCACGACCGCTTGCGCCAGACGGCGATAATCGGTATGCCCCGTCTGTTCCACCAGGCCGGACAGGATGCCGGCGTTTTCCCTGAACACCGAAAGCGACGCGGCACTGCCCGCGCAGAATTTGTTCCAGGCTTCTTCCAGGACCGATACCACTTCGCGCAATCGGCCAATGGCCGCCTGGATCGCGTCCGGGACGATGGATTCGTCGGTGACGGAAAGAAAGGCGTCCAGACGATAGGTGTCCTTGACCTGCCTGACCGCCGCGTCGTCACTCGCGCTCAGGGCGACGAGATACAGCACGTCCCGCATCAGCTTTTCGGCGACGTTCCTCGACCCTTCGAGCAGGCGGCGGATCTGCGAGTCGATGCGGGCGCACAAGGGTCTGACGCTCGCTTCGTCGGGCACCTTCCCTTCGGCCAGCGCGGTCAGGAGTCCGCCGGCGACCCACCAGAAGGCGCGCGCCGTCCCGGTTTCCTGGGTTTCTTCGATGCGCTGGACCGCCGTCAGCATTTCCCTGACGCCACCCCTGTCCTTCGGCGCGTGCAGCCAGGACAGCAGCCCGCGCTGGAAACGGGCGCGTTCCTGTTTCAGCCGCCTGGAATACTCGTCCGCCTCCGGCCTTTGGGCCGGCGTTTCCCGGTACGGCGGGCGGACGGACAAGTCGGGGAAAAACAGGTCGGCGGCGGAATGATGCCGCGCGCCGCGCGCCGATTGGATCTCCTGGTAGAGCGGCAGCAATCGCAAGGGTTGGTTGGATTGCCCGCTGATCAGGCCCCCGAGATACAGACCGATGGCTTCCAGCGCTCTCCGTACCAGGGCGATCGAAGCGTCGCCGATGGGGCGCTCCTGCGTTTCGATCACTTCCAGCAGCCCCTCCAGCGCTTCGACGAACTGCGTGACGCCATCCAGCCCGACGATCGTCAACGCTCCCTGTACTTGATGGAGATGCGTGCGACAAAACCTGATCTGTGTCGAATCCGCGGTTCCGGACGCGGCGCCGGCGCTGAACTGGTCAAGCGCCGAAAGCGCGCGCCCCAGCGCCAGATCGATCTCCCTCATGACCCAGGTCAATGGGCCGACGTCAAACTCCGCCGCGGCATTCATCGCCGTTCAATCCACCTTGAAGCCCGCCACGGAACCCTTGAGTTCCGTCGCCAGCCCGGCCAGCTCGCCCACCGCCGAGGTCGTCCGCTGCGTTCCCGCCGTGGTCTGCTCGGTGACCTTGAGGATGCTCTGCATTTTTCCCGCCACACCCGTCGCCGCGTCGGCCTGCCGGCGCGCGTCCCCCGAAATACGCTCGATCAGCTCGGCCAGATTCTGGGAAACCGCGCCGATCTCGGCCAGGGCCTGCCCCGCGGCGTCGGACAGCCTCGCTTCCTCGACCACGCCGCGCGTCGATTCCTCCATGGCCGAGATCGCCCCCTGCGTATCGCCCTGAATCGTCTTGACGATGGCCGCGATCTGTTTCGTGGCCTCGCCGGAACGCTCGGCCAGGCGCTGCACTTCTTCCGCCACTACCGTGAAACCACGGCCCGCGTCGCCAGCCGAGGCCGCCTGGATGGCGGCGTTGAGCGCCAGCACGTTGGTCTGCTCGGTGATGTCGGAAATCAGTTCGACGATTTCGCCGATCTCTTGCGAGGACTCGCCCAGACGCTTGATGCGCTTCGATGTCTCCTGGATCTGCGCGCGGATTTCGTCCATGCCCTTGATGGAATTCTGCACGGCCTGGGTTCCCTTGCCAGCCGCCGCCAGCGATTGACGGGCCACCTGCGCCGACTGGTCGGCATCGCCGGACACGCGATTCATCGATTTCACCACTTCAAGGACGGAATGCCCGGCATCCTGGATTTCCCGCGAATGCCGCTGCGCCGCTTCCAGCAGTTCGGCCGAGGTCCGCTGCGCGATCTCGGTCGCCGCCGTCACGCGGCTCGCCGCGTCGTTGATCCGGCCGACCAGCACCCGCAATTCCTCGACGGTGTAGTTGATCGAGTCGGCGATGGCGCCGGTGATGTCTTCGGAAACCGTCGCCGTCACGGTCAGGTCGCCGTCGGCCAGATCGCCCAGCTCATTCATCAGGCGCAGGATCGCGTCCTGGTTCTGACGGTTCAGCTTTTCCGATTCCTGCCGGCTCCTTTCCGATTCCTGCCGGCTCTGTTCGGCCCGCTTGGCCTGACGGTGCGCTTCGTTGATGTAGACCCTGGCTATCATCGTGAAAACGGCCAGCACGAGGACGATCAGCGCGAGCAGCGAGCCTTCGTAGATCACCCGCCCGCCACTCTCGGCGTGATAGGCCGCCGCCAGCGCGTCGGCGGCGGCGAGCAGGCCTTCGTCCTCCGCGAGAATGTCGGCCCCCGCTTGCCTGGCGGACGCGACATCGGGCATGGCCGCCAGAATGTCCTTGATCGCCGTGTTGTAATCATTGAAAGCGGCGTCCAGCTCGGCGACGATCAGCTGCGCGTCTTCGTCCGATACCTCCGTGGCGGGCGTCGCGCCGCTTTTCCCGTCGAATGCCGTCAAGTATTTGCCGAAGAGCGCCATCTTCGGTTCCGCCTCCAGCAGCTGCATGACGTTCTGGTTGACGGACTCCCATTTCGCCGCCAGCGCGTCAAGCGGCGATGCGACGCTCTGCGGGGAAGGCGAAACGGCCGTGCCCATCAGTTCGCCCCCGTCCCTCAAGCGTTCCAGGCTGTCCGCGAACTGGCGGTGCGAATCGCGCAAGGTCGGGAACGCGCCCGGATCCCCCTCCACCGCCAGGCTGGACGCCTTGGCGATGCGCTGGGAGAGCATCCGCAGCTCGTTCGCCGTGACGATATAGGCCGTGTTTTCCGCGGAGTCCCGGTTGTCGAGGTAAACGATGAAACCGATGGTCAGCAGCAACATCAGCAGCACGGTGCCCAGGATTTGCAGTTGCCGGGGGATCGGGTATCGGGAAAGAAACTTCACGCCGGATCCGGCGGGTTTTCTGGCGCCGCGGGATTCCTGCCTGAACTGGGGGGTCATGGTCTGGACATCGGGACTCTCGGTGCCAGATCGTGGTTTCGGCCGATTCAGCTTGAACACCATAGTGCTTCTCCGGGTGGGAAGTGCCGTCGTGACGGCTCGATTACAAAACTAAATTCCGATATCCATGAATGTGTCATCGAAAAAGAGGTGCTGCACGTTCAACATCCGCCAGCGATAGCCCTCCCTGTCCGTGTAGGCGTCGTTCGCCCAGGGCGGCGCCTCCGGGTCGCCCGCCGCCGGCGTCAGATCGTCGATGTTCCGCAGTCCGAGTATCCGCGTCACCAGCAGCGCCGCGTTGTTGCCGTGGCGCGTTCCGATCAGCAGCAGGCGCGAATCGGCGTTCCGGGCTGTCGCTTCTTTGCGCCGGAACGCCGAGAAATCGGACACCGCGTAGAGATTGCCGCGAATGTTGGCGATGCCGACGAACCACGGCTTGGTCAACGGCACGCCGGCCAGCGGCGGCAAGGGGATGATTTCGCCGGAATCCGGGAGCGCGATGAGCCAATGATCGGTGCCCGACTGGAAGCCGAGAAGGCCCGCCGCGCGCTGATCTCCGGTCCCCGTGAGACGGGCCGCCAGATGCGCCTGAAACTCGCGGAGATTGCTTTTTCGCGCCATGTCCGGGACGTTCAGAGCGCCGCGATCTTCGAGAGCAGCTCATCGGCATCGATCGGCTTCACGATGTAGTCGATGGCGCCCTGGCGCAATCCCCATATCCGGTCGGTCTCCTGCCCCTTGGAGGTGCAGACGATGACCGGGATGTGCCGGGTCGTCTCGTCGCGCGTCAGCGTGCGGGTCGCCTGATATCCATTCATGCCCGGCATCACGACGTCCATGAGGATCAGATTCGGCTGCTGCTTCCTGGCCTTTTCGACACCATCGTCGCCGCTCTCGGCGGTAATGACCTGATAACCGCTCCGGATCAGCAATTCGGACAGAGCGAAGCGTTCCGTGGGTGAATCATCGATGATGAGAATGTTTTTTACCGGCATGACATTTAACTCCCGCCGCCTTCGGCGCTTGCGAAGCATGGCATGAAGGCGGTTGTTGAGGACGGGTGACTGATCCTACCTGGGCACGAACATCGCCACTGACTCCAACAGGCTGTTCTTGGTAAACGGTTTCGTCAGGTACTGGTCCGAGCCGACCATGCGCCCCCGCGCGCGATCGAACAGGCCATCCTTCGACGACAGCATGATCAGCGGAGTGGCGCTGAACCGCGGATTCTTCTTGATCAGCGCGCAAGTCTGATAACCGTCCAGACGCGGCATCATGATGTCGCAGAAAATGACGTCGGGCTGATGATCGGCGATCTTGGCCAGGGCGTCGAATCCGTCTTCCGCCAGAACCACCTGGCAACCCGCCTGCAAAAGAAAGATTTCGGCGCTCCGCCGGATAGTGTTGCTGTCATCAATGATCATCACCTTGATGCCAGTCAAACTAGCAACATCGACCAATCAACACCTCCAGAGAACCTTGAGCCAATCGACGCGCGCCGCGCGCCACGCACACCCCCCGGACCACCACTGCACCACTGTACCGCTCGAACAGAGACTATACATCAAACGCCGCCGTTTCCAGAGAAGCGCTCGCGCCCTCCCGTCGAACGCGCGGGACGTTTCGCTCAGGATCACGAGAAACGGCAGAAGCCATTTTAGCCAACAATGGCCGTCCGTTGCAGCAAACTTTTACTCTTTGCTCCTCGCGTGTTTCCATCGTCGGGGAAAGGTGTCGCGTATTTTTCGTCCGGAGCGGTCGCGGCGGGCGAGATGCCGATGCGGCTCGCCGTTTCCCCGATGCCGATCTTCCCGTCGCCGTTGGCGCGATCCGCGGCATGCCGGGGCCGGTTGGCGTGTCCAATGGGGAATGCCGCCCATGACCATTCAAACCGCCGCCCGCGCCGCGCGGGCCGGCTTGGGGTCGGAATCAAACGAAGCAAAGAGGACGCCGCCGGCTGGAATGGCGGCGTGAGTGATTGAATCACGTCGATTTTCATGGGGCGGTGTAGCGGGCTTGAACCGCTGACCCTCGGAATCACAATCCGATGCTCTACCAACTGAGCTAACACCGCCGTTGTTCTGGCGCGCCCGGCGAGACTCGAACTCACAACCCCCGGCTTAGAAGGCCGGTGCTCTATCCGGTTGAGCTACGGGCGCGAGACTCCAGGCTCCGGAGGTTCGCATCCCACCTGTAACGCCTTGCCACTCATATGAACGGGTCGGGGCGGTGGGATTCGAACTCACGACCCTCTGCTCCCAAAGCAGATGCGCTACCAGGCTGCGCTACGCCCCGAGAAAGCGGACATTCTACCCATTGCGCCCGATGAGGTCAATGACGAATTCAGCGCGTTTCTTCTCTCGCGGGGCGCGGAGACGCTTTCCCCGCGGATGGAGCGGCACCGTTCCGATGATTCCGACACGGAAGACGGCCATGAGCCTCCGCGTGTACGATAGAATCACGGGTTTTTCACGAGCCTCGCCCAATGTCCCGCCCCGTCCGCAACATCGCCATCATCGCCCACGTCGATCATGGCAAGACCACACTCGTCGACAAGCTGTTGCAGCAGGCCGGCAGCTTTGCCGCGCACCAGCACGTCGCCGAGCGCGTCATGGATTCAAACGATCTGGAAAAGGAACGCGGCATCACCATTCTGGCCAAGAACCTGGCGGTCGACTACGCGGGCGTGCATATCAACATCGTCGACACGCCGGGGCACGCGGACTTCGGCGGCGAGGTCGAGCGCGTGCTGGGCATGGTCGACGGCGTGCTGCTGCTGGTCGACGCGGTCGAAGGGCCGATGCCGCAGACGCGCTTCGTGACCAAGAAAGCGCTGGCGCTCGGCCTGAAACCGATCGTCGTGGTCAACAAGATCGACCGCGACGGAGCGCGTCCCGACTGGGTCGTCGATCATACCTTCGATCTCTTCGACAAGCTCGGAGCAACCGACGAGCAGCTCGATTTTCCCGTGATCTACGCTTCGGCGCTCGAAGGCCACGCGACGGCCGACCTGAAACATCCCGGCAGCGACATGCGCCCGATGTTCGAGGCGATCCTCGGACACGTTCCGGCGCCGGAAGCCGGCGATATCGACGGAGCGCTGCAATTGCAGATCGCCGCGCTCGATTACTCCTCGTATGTCGGGCGCATCGGCATCGGGCGCGTCCAGCGCGGACGGCTGAGGCCGGCGCAGCAAGTGACGGTGATGTACGGCCAGCCCGACGGCGACGGTAATTTCGAGCACGGTTTGCCGAAAAACGCCAAGGTCAATCAAGTGTTCGGTTTCCGCGGCATCGAGCGCACACCGGTGGACGAGGCGGTGGCCGGCGACATCGTACTGGTGACCGGCATCGACGAACTGTCGATCGGCTGCACGATCACCCAGCCGGACGCGCCGGAAGCGCTGCCGATGCTCAAGATCGACGAACCGACGCTGAACATGACCTTCATGGTCAACGATTCTCCCTACGCCGGGACCGAGGGCAAATTCGTCACCAGCCGCCAGATCGGCGAGCGCCTTCACAAGGAATTGCTGACCAACATGGCGCTGCGCGTCGAGGATACGGAGGACACGGATTCCTTCCTCGTTTCCGGGCGCGGCGAACTGCATCTGACGATCCTGCTCGAAACCATGCGCCGCGAAGGCTACGAGTTGGCGGTCGGCCGTCCGCGGGTGATCTGCAAGACCATCGGCGGCGAGTCATGCGAGCCGTATGAAGCGCTCACGCTCGACGTCGAGGAGCCGCATCAGGGCGCCGTCATGGAGGCCGTCGGCCATCGCAAGGGCGAATTGCAGGACATGGTATCCGACGGACGGGGGCGGGTGCGTCTCGAATACCGCGTGCCGGCGCGCGGGCTGATCGGCTTCCAGGGCGAGTTCATGAACCTGACGCGCGGCACCGGGCTGATGAGCCACGTGTTCGACGACTACGCGCCGGTCAAGGGCGACATTCCGGGACGCCGCAACGGCGTACTGATTTCCGCCGAGCGGGGCGAGGCCGTGGCCTACGCCCTGTGGAAGCTGCAGGAACGCGGACGCATGTTCGTCGTGCCCAACGACCGCCTGTACGAAGGGATGGTCATCGGCATCCACGCGCGCGAAAACGATCTGGTGGTCAACCCGATCAAGACCAAGCAACTGACCAACATCCGCGCCGCCGGCAAGGACGAAGCCATCAATCTCACGCCGCCGGTTCAGCTCACGCTGGAATCCGCGGTCGAGTTCATCGACGATGACGAACTCGTGGAAATCACCCCGAAGAACATTCGCATCCGCAAGCGCCATCTCACCGATCATGAGCGGCGCCGGGCGCTGCGCGGCGAGGGAAACGTCTGAGGGTTTCTTCGCGCCGGCGATGGCCGGAAGGTTTCATCGTAAAACCAACTCCGGTTTGAAACCCCGCCCTTTAGGGCGGTGCAAAGGTTGGAACCCCATTCTTACGGCCGGGGTTTCGACCGTAGCCATTTGGAAGGGGAGAGAAACCCCTTCCAGGTCCGTTTTGAGCGACAGGCATGAATGCCTGTCGCTAATTTCCTGCTCCGAGACTTTGAAAGGCAACGCCGCCGCGACGGCAAGGCGCTTCGGTTCGCGGAGCGGCGACCGGGATACCTTTCCATGTCCCGGCATCGGGACATGGCCGAAGGCTGCGGGAAAAAAGTAGACAGCATGAATCACGACGACACCCCCTTGCTCCAGCCGAGCCGCCCGGTCCCGCATCCCTTGCGCCCTTATTCGGCGGCGCCCGTTTCCGCGCGTCCGCATCTCTTCCCGCCGTCCGCCGCGAAAGCGCTCCAGCCCTCGTCCGCCTCATTCGCGCTGTCGAATGAGGCGGTTCCCGACACGGAAACGCTTCTCGCGCGTATCGCCGAATTGGAGAAGGAGCTGGAAGAGACCCGCAAGATGATTTTTGCCGATCCGCTGACGGGTGCCCTCAACCGCCGCGGCTTTGAGCGCGCCTATGCGTGCGAATGGCGCGTTCCCGTCGAAACGGCGGATGTCTGGCGCTGGCCATGATCGACGTCGACGACTTCAAGGCGATCAACGACCCGCACGGGCATCTGGCGGGCGACAGGGTGCTGGCGCGTCTGGTGCGCGCGCTGCGGGAATCGATGCGCTCATCGGACACGCTGCGCCGGTTCGGCGGCGAGGAGTTCGTGCTGATATTGCCGGACACGTCGATCGACGACGCCTGCCAGGTAGTGCGGCGCGTCCTCTCCGAATTTTCGTGGACGATGCCGGAACTGGACCGGGTGGTGACGTTCAGCGCCGGCGTGGTGGCCCACGATCCTCTCGGATCGATGAATGAAGCCATCCGGCGCGCCGATGCCGCCGCTTACGCCGCGAAACGCGCCGGCAAGAACTGGATCGTGCCCGGCTGAGCCGTCCGCCGGAGTGCCTCCGGGAAGGTTCTGGCCGCACCGCTTGCCCGGTTTCGCGCATCGTCCGCACAATAGCGATAGACTCCCGGTTTTCCGGTGTTCCACCAACCTCCATCCGCACATTACCGCCATGTTCTACATCTCGACCCGTGGCGACGCCGAAGCGTCGTCCAAAAAGACATTCACCGAAATCCTGCTCGGGGGTCTGGCTCCCGACGGCGGGCTGTATCTGCCGGAAAGCTATCCGCAGGTGACGCGCGCCGAACTGGCGCGGTGGCGCGACCTGTCGTATGCCGAACTCGCTCACGCCGTGCTGTCCAGGTTCATCGACGACATTCCTTCGAGCGACCTGAAGGCGCTGATCGACAAAACCTACACCGCCGAAATCTATTGCAACGGGCGCGACCCGGCGCGGGCGGGAGAAATCACGCCGGTCAACTGGCTGGAACCGGGTCTGGGCCTTCTCGAATTGTCGAACGGTCCGACGCTGGCGTTCAAGGACATGGCCATGCAGCTACTCGGCAACCTCTTCGAGTACGCGCTGGCGAAGAAGGGCGAAGAGATCAGCATCCTCGGCGCCACCTCCGGCGACACCGGCTCGTCGGCTGAATACGCCATGCGCGGCAAGCGCGGCATCCGCGTGTTCATGCTCTCGCCGGATGGCCGCATGAGCGCGTTCCAGCGCGCGCAGATGTACTCGCTGCAGGACGCCAACATCTTCAACATCGCCGTGCGCGGCGTGTTCGACGACGCGCAGGACATCGTCAAGGCGGTCTTCAACGACCATGACTTCAAGGCGCGTTACCGGATCGGCGCGGTGAACTCGATCAACTGGGCGCGTGTCGCGGCGCAGGTGGTCTACTACTTCAGGGCTTATTTCGCCGGCACGCGGTCGAACGGCGAGCCGGTGGCCTTTGCCGTCCCCTCGGGCAACTTCGGCAACATCTGCGCGGGCCACGTCGCGCGCATGATGGGGCTGCCGATCGGCGAGCTGGTGCTGGCGACCAACGAAAACGACGTGCTCGACGAATTCTTCCGCACCGGCCTCTATCGTCCGCGCGGCGCGGCGGACACCTGGACGACGAGCAGTCCGTCGATGGACATTTCCAAGGCGTCCAATTTCGAGCGTTTCGTCTTCGACCTCGTTGGCCGCGATCCGGCGGTGATTCGGGAACTGTGGGGCAATGTCGACGCCGGCGGCAGTTTCGACCTGTCGATGACGCCGTATTTCTCCGGCTTGCGGAAATTTGCCTTCGTCTCCGGCAAAAGTAGTCATGCCGACCGTCTGGCGACGATTCGCCGGACTTACGAGAAGCATGGCGTGATGATCGACCCCCACACGGCCGATGCCCTCAAGGTCGCTCTGGAGCGGCGTTCGGCGCGGATGCCGATGCTGGTGCTGGAAACGGCCTTGCCCGCCAAATTCGAGGAAACGATCGTCGAAGCGCTGGGCCGCCGGCCCGAGCGTCCCGCAGCCATGACCGGCATCGAAGAATTGCCGCAGCGCGTCGAAGTGATGGACGTCGACGTCGAGGCGGTGAAGCGTTTCATTGCCGAAGCCTGAGTTTCAGAGGACAGAGGTTTGAGAGGACAGAAGACAGGTGAGTTTGCAGCGCTACGCGCCGGAGCAAGGACGGAAAACCGAGCGCTCGGGGTTCAGAGGACAGAGGTTTGAGAAGACAGAAGACAGAGGAGCTTGTGGCGCTTCGCGCCGGGTGAGGAACGAAAAACCGAGCACTCGGTTTCACCCCATTCGGCGCGAAGCGCCGCAAGCCCTTCTGTCTTCTGTCTTCTGTCCTCTGCCTTCTATCCTCTGGATTGTGCTGCCCGGTGAAGCGTGATAGTG
>JAITAJ010000314.1 GCA_031284185.1 Accumulibacter sp.
GCTGGAAGAGATCGGTTTCGTCACCGGAGAGCGGGTGCGCTTGATGGTCAAGGCGGTTCCGGGTGGCGACCCGATGGTGGTGCGCGTCGGCCAGTCGACGTTCGCCTTGCGGCACGCCGAGGCGGCGTGCGTCAGCGTGGCGCCGCTGGGCGCGCCCGTTGGAGCATCCCCCCCCCCCCCTTAGCTGATCCGGCGTTTGCCGAGGAAGTGAGGGCATGATGAGCGCATGCTGCGAAGAAGCCGTCATCCACCTGTACCCCAGCGGGCCGCTGATGGCCTTGGTCGGGAATCCCAACTGCGGCAAGACCGCTCTGTTCAACCTGTTGACCGGAAGCCGCCAGAAAGTCGCCAACTACGCGGGGGTGACGGTCGAACGCAAGGAGGGGAAGCTCGTCACGCCTTCCGGCAGGACGGTGCGCGTGCTCGACTTGCCGGGCGCGTACAGCCTCCATCCGCGCTCGCCCGACGAGCGCCTGACCTGCGACGTCCTGCTGGGGCGGGCGGCAGGCGAGAAGCGGCCGAATCTGGTCGTCTGCGTCGTCGATGCCACCAACCTGCGGCGCAGCCTGCGCCTGGCGCTGGCCGTCAAGCGCGTGGGCCTGCCCTGTGTGGTGGCGCTCAACATGACCGACCTGGCCGGGAAGCGCGGCATCCGCGTCGCGCCCGAGGCGCTGGCCGACGAACTCGGTATGCCGGTGGCGAGCACGGTGGCGGTGCGGCGCGATGGCGTCGAGTCGCTGCTCGCGCTGATCGACGAGCCGCGCGTATGGCAGGCCGCTCCGCCGAAGACCGAGGCGGACGAGTCGGCTTCGGGGCAGGGTGACCACATCGCCGTGCGCGGGATATTGCGGAATCTCGGCCTCGATGAAATCGTTCCGCACACGGCGAGCGACCGTATCGACCGTTTCGCGCTGCATCCCGTGCTTGGCCCGGTGTTGCTGCTCACCATGCTTTTTCTGATCTTCCAGGCCGTGTTTACCTGGGCCGAGGCGCCGATCGCCTGGATCGAGGACGCTACCGCATGGGCGAGTGGTTTTGCCGGTGGCCATCTTGCCGATGGCCGGGTGAAGAGCCTGATCGTCGACGGCATCCTCGCCGGCGTCGGCGGCGTGGTGGTGTTTCTGCCGCAGATTCTGATTCTTTTCTTCTTCATTCTGGTGCTGGAAGAGTCGGGCTATCTGCCGCGCGCCGCGTTCCTGCTCGACCGCCTGATGGGCTGTGTCGGTCTCTCGGGACGCTCGTTCATTCCGATGCTGTCGAGTTTCGCCTGTGCCATTCCCGGCGTCATGGCCACGCGCACCATCGGCAACCCGCGCGACCGGCTGGTGACGATCATGCTCGCGCCGATGATGACCTGCTCGGCGCGGCTGCCCGTCTATGCCCTGCTGATCGGGGCGTTCATACCGCAGCGGGAAGTGTGGGGATTGTTTCGGATGCAGGGATTGGTCCTGTTCGCCCTCTATCTTGCGGGGATACTCGGCGCCATGATCGTGGCCTGGGCGCTCAAGTGCTTCACCACGGCGGGGCGTCAGGTACGGCCGCTGATGATGGAACTGCCGAACTATCACCTGCCGACGGCGCGCAACATCGCCATCGGTCTGTGGCAGCGCGCGGTGATCTTCATCCGGCGCGTCGGCGGAATCATCCTGATATCGACGATCCTGATCTGGTTTCTGGCCAGCTACCCGACCGCGCCGGAAGGCGCCCGGGAATCGGAGATCGAGTACAGCCTGGCCGGGCGGATAGGCAAGGTGATGTCGGTCGTTCTCGAACCGATCGGATTCAACTGGCAACTCAGCGTGGCGCTCGTTCCGGCGATGGCCGCGCGCGAAGTGGTCATCAGCGCGCTGGCTACGGTGTATTCCTTGTCTTCCGATGACGAGGAGAAGACCGAGCAGGCCCTGAGCGAGCACATTTCCGGTTCGTGGAGTCTGGCTACCGCGCTGTCCATGCTCGCCTGGTTCGTCTTTGCGCCGCACTGCCTGGCGACCCTGGCGGCGGTCAAGCGGGAGACCGGAGGCTGGAAGATGCCGGCGATCATGACCGTCTATCTGTTCGGGCTGGCTTATCTGGCCGCGTTCGCGACCTACCGGGTGGCGCTTCTTTGCGGCGCGGGCTGATGCCGAACGCGCGGGTCTCGACGTGGCGCCCAAAGTTATGGGAGGCGCTGACCGCCGTCGCCGCGAAATACGGCGTGGCGCTCCCCAAGTCAGAGGACAATAAAAATAGAGTGCGCCCGGGACGAACAAGTAGCCCGTAGGTCAGGTAACCCTGCCTGACATTGGGCCATTGAAAACGCGCTTTTGCTTGGTGAGTCGCCCCTGTCGGGCAAAGCCGCCCGACCCGCGATGGCGCATTTGTCCGGGCTACGCTTGCTAATCCAGCGCGACCGCCTTGCGCGTGAAGGCGATGACGCTTCGCGCTACGATCGTCGGATGCCTGCCCGCCAGGATCAGATCGTCGATCGCGCCGTGCAGGCCGCAAAAGATGAAGGTCGCGGTCAGGCATGGATCGTCGACGCGCCACACGCCCCGCGCATGGCCCTCGCCCAGAAGCGCGATCAATATCTGGACGAATTTTCGGTTCGACACGCTCCAGCGCGGCGAATCGGCACTGAACACGATGTCGTGCAGCGGCCCCATCTCGAGATAGCTCTCGCAGGTGGTCTCGACCCAGGTGTCGAGCTGGCGCCAGGGATCGCCGGGCGGACATGCCGCCATCGCCGCTTCGATACGCGCCTCGAAGTCGCCGATGACCCGCTCGTGCAGGGCATTGAACAGAGCGGCTCTGGATTCGTAGTGGTAATAAAACGTGCCCTTGGCGATGCCGGCGCGCAAAACGACGTCATCCACGGTCGTCTTGTCAACACCTTTTTCCAGAAACAGCGCTGCCGCGGCATCCAGTAGTTTGCGGGCGCTGCGCCGTCCGCGCGGCTGGGCCTTGCGCGCCTGCGCCGCTGCCGAAGAAACATCGGATGCCGCGAATGCTTCGTCTGTATTCAAGTGAGTTCCTCCATGTTCGCGGCCGCGATCCCCCGCGCGCTCATGACGGGTTCCGTGCCTCGGCTCCAGTTTACCGCCGCAATGGACGCAATGGACATGGCGCGGTGGTCGAAACCAGGGCAATCGCATGAATGCCGTCCCGAAAAGGATGAAGGCCAGCGTAAAAGCGCGCGGACGCGAAAGCCGATCGGCGCTTCCGTCTCCCGCTTCCGACCGTTCCAAAGAGGCGCGCCCACGGGCACGGCGGCATGGCGAAAACCGGGAACCTGTCCGACATAACGCTTCCCCCTTCAAAGGAAACTGCCCTTTGCAGATGGCTTCCCGATCCCTTTGTTTTTCTCTTTTTCGATGAGCAAAACCGACTGTCAGTCGAATATAATTCTCATTTTAGACTTTTAGTCGGTTTTATCGGAAAAGTGAAATCATGAGTGAATCGTCGTCCAGCAAGCCGTGGAAGGCCGTCGCCGTGGCCTTGGTGTTCATCGCCGCCGCCGTCGCCCTGT
>JAITAJ010000326.1 GCA_031284185.1 Accumulibacter sp.
CCCACGCAAGAGTCGGGCCGTGAGTTCTTCACTCGCGGCATTCCGGGCAGCGTCGTCATGCTCAATTTGATGCGCTTTCGCCCTGTCGCCGATTATTCGGCCAATCCTTCGCTCGCGCCCGATTCGCCCATCTCCGGCGAGGCCGCCTACCGCCTCTACATGGAGCACACGCTTCCATTCCTCGAGGCTTCCGGAGGCGAGGTATTGTTCTACGGCAAGGGCGGCGCTTTCCTTATCGGCCCAGACAGCGAGCGTTGGGACGCGGCCATGCTCGTTCGTCAGTCCAATGTCGCGTCGTTTCTTGCCTTTGCCTCGAACCAGGATTATCTGTCTGGCATTGGGCATCGCCTCGCGGCGCTGGAGGATTCCCGCCTGCTTCCTCTCGTCCAGGAGCCGGCCTGACGTCAGGAATCAGGATGAACTACGACAATGGGAACGGAAACCTCGAATGAAAATATATCGGGTAAATTGATGGCTGGAAGGAGGGTTCCATGGCTTTGAAAGATGAGATGGTCCAATCTGGATTCTGTTTTTTCCGCTGGCGAAGCTATTTACCATTGCTTTTTTTGCCGGTGTTCGTGCTGGCGCTCAGGGACTTCAGCTATCCCGGCGGCAGTGAGGCACTGGATCATCTCTGGGAGGTGTTTTGCGTTGCCATTGCAGTGTCGGGCTTGACGCTACGGACGCTCACCGTTGGACACGTGCCGCGAAACACCTCGGGGCGCAACATGAGGCGGCAAAAAGCCGACGCGCTCAACACAACCGGCATATATTCCATTGTCAGGCATCCCCTGTACCTCGGAAACTTTCTGGTTTGGATCGGCTTGGCCCTGTTTGCGCGCGACGGGTGGTTTTTGCTCGTCGCCATACTTGCGTTCTTACTTTATTACGAGCGAATCATGTTGGCGGAAGAAGAGTTTCTGCGCACGAAATTCGGAGCAGAATTTGAAGCGTGGGCAAGGCGAACTCCCGCGCTTGTTCCTGCCTTCCGCAAATGGAGATCACCGATCCTCTCCTTTTCCTGGAAATTCGTGCTGGCTCGCGAAAACCCGACCTGGTTGGCGACGGTCGTCATGTTTTTCTTGCTTGAAGTCATCGGAGATTTCTTTGCGGGCAAGATGCCGCACGTCGATCTCGGCTGGATCCTTCTCGTTTCCGCGACCATGGTTTTTTACGTCGTGTCGAGATGGATGAAGAAGCGGAATCTGCTTTTCGTCGACGGACGCTAGTGTTCCGCCACCACCTCCCACCCTGCAACGAACGCGCTGCTGAAGAGCGGCGTCAGGCCAAGGTCTGGCAGTCCCGGACACCAGCCTTGAAGCCTGACGATTCACTGTTTCTTACGGATATTCCATGAAATTCTCTGAATCCTGGCTGCGTACTCTCGTCGATCCGGCGGTAAAGGGCGACGAACTGTCCCATCTCCTGACCATGGCCGGTCTCGAAGTCGAAGAAGAGGAAAGCGTCGCTCCCGCTTTCAATGGTGTCGTCGTCGCCGAAGTGCTGGACGTCGCGAAGCATCCGGACGCCGACCGGCTGAACGTTTGCCGCGTCGACGCGGGCGACGGGACGGCGCGGCAGATCGTCTGCGGCGCGCCCAAGGTCCTTGCGGGAATGCGGGTTCCCTGCGCCTTGCCGGGCGCGCGTCTGCCAAACGTCACGATAGAGAAAGCCAAGGTCCGCGGCGTCGAATCCTCGGGTATGCTCTGTTCCGCGAAGGAACTGGGTATTTCCGATGATGCTTCCGGCCTGCTCGCGCTGCCCGCCGATGCGCCCATTGGCCGGGACATCCGCGAATACCTCGATCTCGACGACCGGCTGCGCACCCTGACACTCACGCCGAACCGCGCCGACTGCCTGTCGCTCGCCGGTATCGCCCGCGAAGTTTCGGCGTTGACCGGCGCGCCGGTGGTCTACCCCTCCGCGGCCCCGGTTCCAGAAAGCGCGGACGCGCGCCGCGCGATCATTCTCGACGCGCCGCAAGCCTGTCCGTTCTACTGCGGCCGGGTCGTCACCGAAGTCGACGCCAGGGCGCCGACGCCGGACTGGATGAAGCGCCGCCTCGAACGCAGCGGCATCCGCTCGATCTCGGCGCTCGTTGACATCACCAATTACGTGATGCTCGAATGGGGACAGCCGCTGCACGCCTTCGACAACAGCAAACTAGATGGCGCCATCCATGCCCGTCTGGCCCGGGCCGGAGAAACAATCCGCCTGCTCAACGAACAGACGCTCGAACTTGCGGACGACGTGTTGCTGATTGCCGACGACAAGCGTCCGGTGGCCGTAGCCGGCATCATGGGCGGTGAAGACAGCGGGATCGGCCTCGATACGACCGAGATCTTCCTCGAATCCGCCTTTTTCACGCCCAGGGCGGTTGCCGGACGTGCCCGGCGCTATGGCTTTGCTTCCGATGCCTCGCACCGTTTCGAGCGCGGCGTCGACTTTGGCGCCAGCCGGCAGGCGTTGGAACGCGCCAGCCAGTTGATTCTCGAAATCTGCGGCGGCAAGGCCGGCGCGCTGTGCGAAGCGCGTGCCGGCCTCCCCGCGCGTTCGCCCATTCGCCTGCGTTTACCGCGCGTAGCCAAGGTGTTGGGCATCGCGTTGGACGCCTCCCGGATCGCCGAAATATTTACCCGTTTGGAATTGACGTTCGCACGGGACGGCGACGATTTCATCGTCACCCCGCCGACCCACCGCTTCGACATCGAGATCGAGGAAGACCTGATCGAAGAGATCGCCCGTCTGCACGGTTACGACGAAATTCACGCGCCGTCGCCCAAGGCGCGTCTGTCGATGCCGCCGCAGACGGAAAACGCGCGTCCCTTGTGGCGCGTGCGCCAGATTCTGGCCGACCGGGGCTTTCAGGAAGTCATCAACTTCGCCTTCGTCGAAGAAGCCTGGGAAACCGATTTTGCCGCCAATGCCGCGCCGATCCGCCTGGCCAACCCGATCGCCAGCCAGATGAGCGTGATGCGCTCGACGCTGATCGGCGGGCTGATCGCCAACGTCACGGCGAACCTCAAACGCAAACAAAACCCCATCCGCCTGTTCGAGACCGGACGCTGCTTCTTCCGCGACCCGGTGGGAGAATCCGTCAAGGGGTTTCGCCAGCCGTGGAAGCTCGCCGCGCTGATCCACGGCGACGCGCTGCCGGAGCAGTGGGGAGCGACGGCGCGCGTGGCCGATTTCTACGACATCAAGGGCGAGGTCGAACTGCTGCTGGCGCCCGCCGTGGCGCGTTTTGAAAAAACGGCGCATCCCGCGCTGCATCCCGGCCGCGGCGCGCGCATTCTGATCGACGAACGCGAAGCCGGTTTCCTCGGCGAATTGCATCCCCGCCTGACGCAGAAATACGACTTGCCGCTCGCGCCCGTCCTGTTCGAACTCGACCTCGACGTACTGCGGCGCGCCCGTCTTCCGCGCTGTGCCGAAATCTCCAGGCTGCCGGCCGCCTTCCGCGATCTGGCCATCGTCGTCGACCAGACCTTGGCGCTTCAGACGCTGCTGGACGGCCTGATGGACAACCGTCCATCCATCGTCCGGGACATCCGTTTATTTGACATCTACACCGGGAAAGGCATAGATCACGGGAAAAAAAGTCTTGCTTTCCGTATAGTTATGCAAGATACTGAAAGGACTTTGCAAGATACGGAAGTTGATGCCGCGATCGAACAGCTCGTCGAATATCTGCGGCAGGCTTTTGCCGCCCAACTTCGCGTCTGACAGGGATCGACATGACGCTGACAAAAGCAGAACTCGCGGATTTGCTGTTTGAAAAAATCGGCCTGAACAAACGCGAGGCCAAGGACATGGTCGAGGCTTTCTTCGAGGAAATCCGAAACGCCCTGGAGCGTGGAGAAGGCGTCAAACTTTCCGGGTTCGGCAATTTCCAGTTGCGGGACAAGCCGCAGCGTCCTGGGCGCAACCCGAAAACCGGAGAGGAAATCCCGATCAGCGCGCGGCGCGTCGTCACCTTTCATGTCAGCCAGAAACTGAAGGGCGAAGTGGAGCTCTCCTACGATGGAACGCAATCCTAAAGAAACACCGGAGGATTCTTCGTCCCTCCTTTCGGCCCGGCCCAGAGAAGCGCCCAGCAAGGATCCGCTGCCCCCCATTCCGGCCAAGCGTTATTTCACCATTGGAGAAGTCAGCAAACTGTGCGGCGTGAAGGCTCACGTGCTCCGTTACTGGGAGCAGGAGTTCAGCCAGCTCAAGCCGGACAAGCGGCGCGGCAACCGCCGTTACTACCAGCACCACGAAGTCATTCTGGCGAGGCGCATCCGCGAGCTGCTTTACGGCCAGGGATTCACCATCAGCGGCGCGCGCAACCGCCTTCTGGAAGAGGCTTCTTCGGAAGTGGAGGAAAGCGGCGGTTCCGGCTCCAAGGCGCCGATGCTGGAATCGATCCGCGCCGAGCTGCTCGACGTCCTTGAGATTCTGAAGACAGAAGACTGAGCTCAGAATCCAGGGGACAGGAGGAGGGGAGAGGGGGCCGTCGAGTCACGCGGCGCTTCGCGCCGCCAGATTTTACTGTTTTCCGACTACTCCAATCGTCTGAAAATCAACGAAGTATTGATTCCCCCAAACGCGAAATTATTGCTCATCGCATATTCGCAATCGATTTTCCGCCCTTCTCCCATGATGTAGTCCAGTTCCCCGCAACGCGGATCGAC
>JAITAJ010000377.1 GCA_031284185.1 Accumulibacter sp.
ACCAGCGGCAGGGTCTTGTCCTTGCCTTGGTCGAGATGGCTTTGCATGGCGAGGATGCTGTAGCGCATGAGCCGAAAGGCCATCAGAGGGTCGGGAGTGCTCTGGTGCTCGACGAGACAATAGATGTAGCCATCGCCTCGTACGGTCTGGAGGGAGTAGAGGATGTCGGAAGAGGCGCTGCGCAAGTCCGGTTCGATGAAGGAACTGGATTGCAGGCGCAGGGTGGAGAGGTCACAGAGGGCACGCAGAGGCTTGGGCAGGTGGATGTCGAGGAAGTCCCGGGCCGTTTCGGGGTGGCCGAGGAATTTCTTGAAGAGCGCGTCGTGCGGGGTGATGGAACGAGGCATGGGGTTTCGTACCGTGGCGCGATGGAAGGAAAATCATGCGCGTATTCCGTGTTTCAGGCAAGCCAGTTTCAGAGGACAGCGATTTGAGAGGACAGTTTCAGAGGACAGAAGACAGAAGACAGAAGACAGAGGAGTTTGCGGCGCTGTCGCGCCGGAAAAAAAGACCACGCTGAATCCATCGCAGGTTTCTGTGTGGCTTTTCTTTCCGGCCTTTCAGGGCCGGCGGACAATCCTGCCAGAGAAAAAGAACGCGACGTTTTCCGACTATCCGGCCCAGCGCTCCGGCGCCGCCGCGCCTTCGGTGGCCGCGTAACTCGCGGGAAGGTCGCCATTCCGATCGAGGAGTACGCCGCGCGGATCACGCCGACCGGGTATCCGCAAGGAGTGCCGGATCACCTCGGCACCCGTCCCGAAGGGGGGTTCCCGCGCCGAGACGGAGCGGTTCAGGCAGAGCGGCGCGGCCAGGGAATTCCAGGACGACAGAGCGATCGGCTTGGGCGCTTCGCGCCGGGTGGAGAAGGCAAAATCGAGCGCCCGGTCTTTCTGTCTCATCGAGACTCCACGGTCCTCTGGAATATGTAATGTATAATCCGCGCGCTTTACCGAGTGATGGAAAAAAATGGAATGCTCTCGAAATTCATGCCCCGTGAAGGGAAATTCTTCGATCTGTTCAACGCGCACGCGGAACAAGTGGTTTTGGGGAGCAAGGCGCTGCTTGGTCTGCTGACGGTATTCAATACTTCCGTCACGGAGGCGGAAAAGCAGTGCGATCTGGTCGATGTCGCCGAGAAGACGGCGGATGGCATCATTCGTGAAACCATGCGCCAGCTGCACAAGACCTTCATCACTCCGCTCGATCGTGAGGAAATCCATCAGTTGATCACCCGCCTCGACGACATCCTCGATCTGACACAGGACGTCGCGCATACGGTGACGCTGTACGACGTCCGGCACATCACGGCGGAATCGATCCGGCTGGGCGAGATCGGTCTGCAATGCGCCGAACGGGTGCGGGCCGCCGTCGGTCTGCTCACTTCGATGGACAACAGCCCCAGAATTCTCGAACTGTGTCGCGAGATCGACGAACTGGAGTCCGCCGCCGACCGGGAAATGCGCGGCGCGATGTCGCGCCTGTTCCGCGAGGAACCCGACGTGCGCGAGCTGATCAAATACCGGGCCATCTACGAACAGCTCGAAACGCTGACCGACCGCTGCGAGGATGTGGCAAACATCCTCGAAGGCATCGTCATCGAAAATTCCTGATCGCCAGAACGCATGGATACCGCGAACATCGGCATCGGCGTGGTCTCGCTGCTGGTCGTCATGGCCCTGGCGTTCGACTTCATGAACGGCTTCCACGATGCCGCCAACGCGATCGCCACGGTCGTTTCCACGCGCGTCATGAAACCGCACACGGCGGTGATCATGGCCGCCGTGTGCAATGTGGCCGCGATTTTCATCTTCGAGCTGAAGGTGGCGGCCACGGTGGGCAAGGGGACGATCGAAGCCTTCGCCATCGATTATCACGTGATTTTCGGCGCCTTGGCCGGCGCCATCGCGTGGAACGTCATCACCTGGCGCTACGGCATCCCGTCGTCCTCATCGCATGCGCTGATCGGCGGCCTGATCGGGCCGGCGCTGGCCCATGCCGGTCCGCAGGCGCTGATCGCCTCGGGGATCGGCAAAGTGCTTGCCTTCATCCTCATTTCCCCTCTGCTGGGCATGGCGCTCGGTTCGCTGATGATGATTCTGGTGTCGTGGCTGTTCAGGAATACTCCGCCGAGGCGGGTCGACAAGTGGTCGCGCGCGCTGCAATTATTCTCCGCCTCGGCCTATGCCCTGGGACACGGCGGAAACGACGCGCAGAAGACGATCGGAATCATCTGGATGCTGCTCTTGTCCAGCGGCCTGATGCGGGCCGGCGAGCACGTGCCCTACTGGGCCATCGCTTCCTGTTATACGGCGATCGGTCTGGGAACCATTTTCGGCGGTTGGCGAATCATCAAGCTGATGGGGCAGAGAATAACCAAGTTGAAGCCGATCGGCGGATTCTGCGCCCAGACCGGCGGCGCGGTCACGCTTTTCTTTGCCACTGCTTTCGGTATTCCGGTATCGACGACCCATACCATCACGGGCGCCATCGTTGGCGTCGGCGCGACGAAGCGTCTTTCCGCGGTACGCTGGGGAATCGCCGGCTCGATCGTCTGGGCCTGGGTGCTGACCATCCCGTGCAGCGCGCTGATTGGCGCGTTGTTCTGGGGAATAGGCACGCTTTTTCTCTGACACCCGTTTCTGGAAGGCAGAGGATGAAAAATTCACGGCTTCGCCGCGAAAGGGAGGGTGGGGCAGGGCGGAGAATTCCTTTCCATCGCCTCCGAAGGCAAAGCCTTCGCAAGAATTACTGTCTTCTGTCCTCTGACGGATATCGTTGTTTTTTTGCTCAAGAACGCCTACCATTGCCTACATCGTCGCGCCTGTTCGCGGATGTGCCGCATGGCGCGCGGGACAACAAGGGCTGCGATCCGGGGAGAGGTACGGCAAAAGCGCGGATGCAGCCGGTCATGAGTTGACCGATTACTGCCGAATGGATGAAACGATGCTGACCGAAAAGGAAATTGCCGACGCCCAAGCGTCTTTGGATGAGCTTCGGGTGGAGCACCGCGATCTCAATCTGATCGTCGAACACCTGGCCATCACGCCGCTGCCCAATCAGGATCAGTTGCTGATTCAACGGCTGAAGAAACGCAAACTCGCGCTCAAGGATAGGATTTACCGGCTTGAGAAGTCCCTGGCGCCGGATGTTCCGACATAGATGGAGGCGATCGGAAGGCGGAAGAGGGGTGTCCCCGGCTTGTCGTCGTGACGATCAAGAGACGGGCTGTCCTCGGTCCACCGAAGCATGAACAAGGCATTTACCCGCGAATCCAGCGACAGCGATGACGACGATGACGTCGAGATTCCGTCGAATCTTCCCCAGGGCACCCGCAATTACATCACACCGGGCGGTTACGCGCGTATCAAGAGCGAGCTTGATCAGTTGTTGCGCATCGAGCGACCGCGTGTCGTCGAGGTCGTGCAGTGGGCGGCGTCGAATGGCGACCGCTCGGAGAATGGGGATTATCTTTACGGCAAGAGACGCCTGCGTGAAATCGACCGGCGCATCCGTTTCCTGACCCGGCGCCTGGATCTGGCCGAGGTCGTCGACCCGGCGGCGCGCCGGGAAAACCGCGAGCAGGTGTTCTTCGGCGCGACGGTGACGCTGCGCGATGAAGAGGGCGAGGAGCGGGTTTACCAGATCGTCGGCATCGACGAGACCGATTTTACGCGCGGGCGAAGCAGCTGGATTTCGCCGCTGGCCCGCGCGCTCCTCCGCGCGCGCGAGGGCGATCCGGTGCGTTTCCAGAGCCCGTCCGGATGGCGGGAAGTGGAGGTGGTGGGCGTGGACTACGTGAGAATCGAGCCGTGAAGCGCCGATTTTGACGAGGACCCGGGCGGAACGCGTATAATGCCCGCCGTCATTGGGGAGTAGCCGACCTTCCAGCGAAGGGGCCCGCGTCAACACACTTGCCGAAAAAGGCGTGGCGCGGACAGCCGCCCGGCCTGGCCAGACCTTTGACCATGCCGCCTCCCTTGGCCGGAGAAGCGGCGTGGTCGATCGTCGAGTCCGGCCAGGGAGCATGAGCGGAATGGAAGCCTTCTTCATATCGACGGGCGTCGTCGCCCTGGCCGAGATCGGGGACAAGACCCAGCTCCTGGCCTTCATCCTGGCCGCAAAATTTCGCAAACCCCTGCCGATCAGCCTG
>JAITAJ010000384.1 GCA_031284185.1 Accumulibacter sp.
CTTGCCGCGGTCATGAGGCGCGCTTGTCGCTTGTCTTTGGGAAAAATCAGAATACGCGGCTGACGGAAAACAGGACGATGCCGCGGCCGGCATCCTTCGTGCTGCTGCTCGCGTTGGCCACGCCGTCATCGTCGCGCAAGGATCGGGCGACACAGTACGGCTGGTACGACGAGGCGCCCGAACATTTGCCGGAAGCGTCGGTATCGACGTAAGAGAGGCCGACGACCCAGCCGCCGATGTCCTTGGTCACGCCGATTTTCCAGTCCGTGTAATCGCCGTTGTATACATTTTTCAGATCGAGATGGCCCATGTGCGCGTTGATGCCCCAGCCGTTGCCCAGAGCGTAATCGGCATTGAGTTCGAAATAGGCCGAACCGCGCGTGTTCTTCCCGGTTTCCGTGCCCACCGCATCGATACCGCGCAGGGCGAAATAATCGTCGATGCTGTACGAATATTTGAGGGTGAGGAATTTCCACGAACCGGCGACGTAGATTTCCTTGCTCTTCACCGCGCCATTCTTTGCCTTCCATCCGAGCGAACGCCCTTCCGAGCCGGGGTAGTAGAAGAAAGCGCCTCCGACATCGAGAGCGAAATCACCGAAACCCGTCTTGTAGCCCCCGTAGAAATCCATTTCCAGATTGCCATCGGGATAACCGGCGCCGGAGCTGATGTTTGAATTCCAGTTGCCGAGATAAAAGCCGCTGGCGTGCGCGTAGTCGAAGCCCCCCTGCAAGGCCGGCTTGCCGTATGACTGGTCGATGCCGCGGGAGCGGTAGCTGGAAGTCAGCGTGAGATTTGCCGTCAGGGAATGCGGACCGGCTTCGGCCGCGACCGATGTCGGTGTCAGCAAGGATCCGGCAAGGCCGGCGACGAGCAGCGTAGTAACTGAAAGTTTTTCCATGGATGTTTCTCCTCTTTAAGAAAGCTGAACAAGCCATCGTTTCAGGCAATGACGAAGAAAGGCGTTGATTGTTTCTTGCGGTTCATGACGCATGACGATATTTACCCCGTCGAGACTTCCCTCCATAAAAGGCATCAGCGTGAATAAGCATGCCGATACACTCCGATGATCTGTTCGCGCGAGACCGTGCGCGGATTCGATTCGATGCAGACGTCGGCGAGCGCCTCGTCGGCGAAGGCGCCGAAGTCTTCCGCCTGGCCACCGACGGCGGCGAGGTTTTCCGGCAGCCCGATGTCGACGATCAGGCGCTGGACGTGATGGATCGCCTCTTCGGCGGAGAGGATCGTTCCCGAGAGCGCAAGGCCGATCTCGGCATAGGACTTCTTGCAAACCAGTGCGTTGAACTGCATTACCGAAGGCAACATGACGGCATTCGCCAGGCCGTGCGGCAAACCGTAGGCCGGGCCGATCCGGTGCGCCATGGCGTGGCAGAGACCCAGGCCAGCGTTGGAAAACGCGATGCCGGCCATGTAGGAGGCCAGCGCCATTTCCTCGCGTGCCGGAACATCGCTGCCCTTGCCGACGGCGATCGGCAGGGCGTTGCCGATCATGTGCGCGGCCCGGTACGAGAGCGCCTTGGTCAGTGGCGTGGCATTCGTCGCAACGTAGGCTTCGATGGCATGCGTCAGCGCATCGATGCCGGTGATCGCCGTAAAGCGGGGCGACACTTCCAGAGTCAGGCAGGCGTCGATCAGCGCCAGATCGGGCACGAGGTCGGTGTGCGCGATCACCCGTTTGCGCCGGCTGCCCGCGTCGGTGATGACCGAGACATTCGTCGCTTCGGAGCCGGTTCCCGCCGTCGTCGGCACGGCGATCAAGGGCAAGCGGCGGCGCCACGGTCTGTTTGCTTCGACGAGATCCGCCACGCAGTAATCCGGATTGGCCGCCAGCACGGCGGTGGCCTTGGCGGCGTCGATCGCCGAGCCGCCGCCCAAGGCGACGACGCCTTCGGCGCGGGCATCCCGAAGCGCCTTCGCGGTTTCTTCCACCACGTCGGAGCAAGGTTCGCCCGGCGGTTGCCGGTGCAGGACCGCTTCGATGCCATGCGCGTCGAGAGCGCGATACATGCCCGCAGCGAGGCCCAAGTGTTCGACGATCTCGTCGATAACCACGAATACGCGGGCGATTCCTCGGCGCTGCAAGGCCTCGCCGATGCGCGCGATCGCGCCCGGACCGATGTGGGTATCCGGCGGGACGCGGAATTCCTTGACCGCCAGCGCGTTCATCTGATCTATCGTGCGGTGCACGATCCGGCCGATGTCCATTTCTTTCAGCATGGCATGTACCGTTCAGACATTTGCTGGCACCGATCCTTTCAGCACGCCGCCGCGGCGATCGCCAAGGGCGTGAAGAAAATGGGATGGCGCGGCACGGCGATCCTGTGCTCCGGAAATTCATTGGCGAACAGCTTGCCGACCCCCGGCAAGGCGCAAGAGCCGCCCGAGAGATAAATCGTGTCGACCTCGTGTCCGGAGAGGTGTGAGCGGACGATGTCGGCCATCTTTTCGAACACCGGGCGCACCGTCGGCCACACGGCACCGCCGTCGGAGAGCTTGAGCGCCTCGGCCGCTTCCAGGGAAATCCGCCGGCTGCCGGCCAGGGTCAGCGAGACATGGCGTCCGCCGGTTGCCTCGTCGCCGGAATAGATCACCTCGCCGCCCTGCAGAATGGCGATGCCGGTGGTCCCGCCGCCGATGTCCACGATCGCCGCCTGGTCCAGCTTGAGCAGACGGGCCACCGCCGAAGGCTCGTCGATCAGCGCCGTCACGGCAAGGCCGGCCGCTTCGAGCACGTTGACCGAGATGCGCGGATCGGTTCCCGGCGGAAACGAGGTGCTGGCCTGGGTGAAGGAACGCCCCAGTTTGTTTTCGAGCAGCGAAAGCTGGCGGCGGACGATAGTGACGGCGCCGCAGAAATCGTAAACGACACCGTCGCGCACCACGTCGGCCCATTCGAGGCAAACGGCCACGGGCTGCTGCTCGGCGTCGA
>JAITAJ010000122.1 GCA_031284185.1 Accumulibacter sp.
GCGCCGGGTGAGGGAGGAAAAACCGAGCGATGGGGTTCTCTGTCCTCTGTCTTCTCAAATCGCTGTCCTCTGATCTCGCCATCTAGCGCCCGCGCAAGCGCGGGCGCTAGATGGCGAGCGGCAGTCCGGGAGAAGGTGGCGCTGACGTGACTGCCGTCGAAATAGGGCACCAGACCACCGAGCACCGCCAGACACGCCCCGGCGTCGCAGAATACATCGGTGAGATCCGCCGTCACCAGAAGCGGGGAAACGATCGTCCGCGCGGCGTCGAACAGGGGATCGGGACGTACCCAGGCGGAACGCGGGCCATCACAGGCCGATAAGGTTTCGGCGCCCGCCAGGCAGTCCGGTATGTTTTTCCCCGGAAAGGGCGTGTCCCGGATGACCAGCACCGCCACGCCCGCCGACACGAACCGCTCGATGATCCGGCGATAGGAGTCGACCGCCGCCGCGTACCGCTCGCCGGGCGGCACGTCGATGAGCGAGCCGGCCTCGGTGAAGGAGGAAATGACGAGCACACGGACGCCGGAATCGATGACGCGCTCCATGACATCCGCGGTGAAACTCAGACAGCGCCGCTCGTCCGCGGGATCGTCGAACTTCTGTCTGAGCAGCGCGGGGAAACACCCGGATGACAGATACGTGCTCACCTGGACGTTCATCCCGTCGGCCAGCTCGCTCAGTCCCGGCAGCCACTGGACGGCATGGGAGTTTCCGAACAGCCCGATGCGCCGGGTATGCCGGTCCGCCACGCGCCGCCCGTAGAGACAGGTCGGAAAGCGCTCGGAACCGGGTTCCCACAGGCAGCCCTTTTCATAGGCGTCGGAACGATCCAGCGCGGCCACCTCGGGCGTGACCAGGAACGCGGTTCCGTGGGGATCGGCGGCGGCGCAAGCCTCATTCCCGAGCGCTCCGGCACCGACGCAAGGCATCGGCACGGCTCGCGCCAGGACGTCCAGGCGAGATTGAATCTTTCGTTGCAGCATCCACCAGCCGCTGCCGGTACAGGCGCAGATCAGCAGGGAACCCGCGGCCAGGAAGACGAATCCCCGATGCGGCGGATCGCCCAATGGCCTGGGGCCGCGCAGCTTTTCCTCGATCAGATGGTAACTGAGCGCGGCGATCCCGAACGTCAGGATGAGGACGATCACGTCGGCGGCGCCCCTGATCCGGGGGATTCCGGCAGGCCAGTACCGGGCGAGCGCGGCGGGCAGCCATACCGCGACGGGCCAGTGCCACAGGTAAATCGAATAGGAGATGTCCCCCACCCATTGGAAGGGCCGCCATGAAAGAAAGGCGTCGAACGCCGATTTTCCCCCCGCGATGAAGCTCGCCGCTCCGAGAGTGGGCAGCAGGGCCGCGCCGCCGGGAAAGGGCGTGGTGTCGCCGAAACAAAATCCCGCCGCCAGCATGGCGACCGCTCCGAAGCCTTTCAGCGCCGTCCGCATCGCCGGGCGAGGCGTCAGGAAGGCGTCCAGCCGGGCGCTCGCCACGGCGAGAAGCCCGCCCGCGCCCAGTTCCCAGCCGCGGGTGAAGGTCGAGAAGTACGCCGCTGCCGGATTCACGCCGGTCAGATAGAGGGAATAGGCCAGGCTGCAAACCACCACGAGGCCGACAGCGGCGGCGGCGGCGAACTTCCGGCGGATGCCCCGGCCGGATTCCAGCCGCGCGAGCGCGAAAAAAAGCAAGGGCCACACCAGATAGAATTGCTCCTCCACCGACAGGGACCAGAAGTGTTGAAACACGGTGGGCGCCTGAGTCGAGGCGAGATAATCCACCGCCTCCCACGACAGATTCCAGTTCTGCGCATAGAGCGTCGAGGCGGCGGCTGAGCGCAGGGTGCCCGGTAGTTGCGTCATCGGCGTGAGGAGGAGGGCCGCCGGCGCGCACAGGGCGAGCACGGCGAACGATGCCGGCAGCAGCCGTCTGATCCGCCGGTTCCAGAACTCCGCGAGCTTGCGGGCGTCGCCGGGCGGATGCCGGATCAATCCGCCGGTGATCAGGAAGCCGGAAATCACGAAAAAGACGTCCACTCCGACATAGCCGCCGGGCATGAAGCGCGGTTCCAGGTGGTAAGCGACCACCGAGCCGACGGCCAGGGCGCGAAGCCACTGGATGTCGCTCCGTCTGGCATGGCGGGACGCGGCGCTGTCGCCCGAGGCGCGGCCCGTGGCGGAGCGGCTCCGAAAGAAAAGCGCTCTGGCGGCCAGCAGGAAGCCGACGACAGTCGTCACGAGCCTCCCCGCCCGACATTCCGATACCCGGCCACGAAATCCGAAGCCCACTCGTTTTCCTATCCGCGCATGTTCCGCAACAGGCGCAAGGCAAACCGATGCCTCGTCCTGTCCCACGGGGTGAACCGCGGCAGGCGGAAAAGATCGCGGCCTCCCGTCGCGCAGCCGGGCGCCGTGGAAAAGGCCGCGTCGAACCCCAGCTCCTTCACCAATCCGGCGTGTTCCGCGAGAAAGTCCGTCTCCGGCTTCCCGTTCGGATAGGCGAAAAGGCCGACGCGCGTTCCCAGCAAGGTCTCCAGGAATCGTTTGCTTTCGGCGATTTCACTGTACGCCTCCGCGATGCCGAGGCGCGCGAGGATCGGGTGCCTCATGGTGTGCGCCCCGATCTGCATACCCGATCGGCGCATCCGCCGAACCTGCGCCGAAGTCATCATCAGGCCCGAGGGCAGCTCCACACCGGCCAGCCCGGCGATGCGCCCGGCCCGATCGACGCGCTCGCCGACCGGCAGATACTTGATCTTCGGAAGAATCGTTTCGATCGCCCGGCGCTTCCCGCCGATCGAATCGAGCCGGAAAGCGCCGATGCCGAGGGACTGGAGATCCAGGGCCTCTTTCCGGCAGGCGCGGATGGCTTCGATCACCGTATCGTTCCACATCCGGCCACCGTCGAGAAATCCGGCGGCCACGAAAAACGTGGCCGTCAGACCGTGTTTTCGCAGTATCGGCACGGCGTTCTCGAAGTTGTCCGCGTAACCGTCGTCGAAAGTGATCGCGGCGGACCGCGCCGGCAACGCGCCGGTTTTCAGACGCGCGATCGCCTCATCGAGCGGCAATACCCGGAACCACGCCTTGATCCAGCCCATGATCTCGTCGAAGCGGGCAATGTCCGGCTCGTCCGGGAAAAGCGGGTCCCGCGCCGCAAGCACGCGGTGAAACATCAGGATGGACAGGCGCGCCTTCGATCCCGCGGGCGAAGCCAAGGCGAAGAGGTGGTCGAAGAACACGAACGCTTCCTATATTCCCGACGGTCCCACTCTTGCGCCGCGCGGCCCGCCCGGCGCGGATTTCGGCCGGCCCCGCAAGGCGTAGGCGAGCGGCGAAGCCGCCGGATCCCTTTCCCATCCTCGCGTTTCGATCCATCGTCTGGCCAGGACGGCCATCGCCATCATGTCATACGGCAGGTCGAAATAGGCGAGGCTGAGAAACGCGCCGCCCACGGCGTATCCGGCCAGGCTCACCTGGATCATGTTTCCCAGATCGGACGCCCATCGGGCCTGTGGCGTCGACAGCGCCGTTTTTCGCAGCCAGCCGGCCTGCCGGTACGTACTGAACCACATGAGCAGAAACAGAAACAGGCCGACGAAGCCATGATTGCCCAGTATCTGAAAGTAGATGCTGTGCGCGGCCCGGATGATTTCGGCGTCTCCCTCGCCATAGAGAAGGAAGAGCAAGGGACTCTGATAACTCATGCCGCCGCCGAAGAACCGATGCGTCGCCACGTTCCACGCCACCCGCCAGGCGTACAGACGCCCCATCGCCGACCCGTCCTCCTCATACGTGGCGATGGTTCCCATGCGGTTCCACCAGGCATCCGGCATCATCGGCAGGATGGCGAGCAGCACGACGCAGATCAGCGCCGCCATCGCCAGTTTGCGCCGGCTGCGCCACCAGAACAGCATTCCCATGGCCGAGATGGCGAGCATCCCGCCGCGGGAATGCGATCCGAGCGCGGAGGCAGCGCACAGCAGCATGGCGCAGGAGAGCGCGTGCCTGAGCCAGCGGCGCTGAACCTGGAGCTGGAGGAAGTGCAACAGCGGAATGGTCATGACCAGCGCCAGGGCAAACTCGTTGTTGTCCTCGATGAATGAGCCGGGCGGCCCCCAGACGCGGTAGTTGCCGCCGTTCAGCACCGTAAACACGCCGCCCTTCACCCCGAGCGCGGCCAGCGATCCGACGGTGACCCAGACGAAGGCCAGGATGTGCGGTTTGTCGCGCAGCAGGGCCAGGGTGACGAAGAGCATGAAGAATATCTTCATGACCTTGTTCCACTGATCGTAATCACCCTCGACATCGACCCCCATGAGCCAAGATAGCGTCATCCACCCCGCGAACAGGAAAAAGAAGGTGACCGGCGCGCCCTTGAACGGCGAATCGCGTTCCTTCGTCGCGGCCATGCCGATCAGCGTGACGCCCGCCGCGACGGCAGCGAGCGGCGCGCTGTAGGCAAAGCCCCACCCCAGCCGGTGCGGGTTCATCAGGCTGATCCAGGTCCATAACAGAACCCCGAGCCACGGACGCCGCAAGGACATCAGCGCCCACGGGACAAAGATGGCAAGAACGAGGGTATCGCGCATGATCCCGACTATATCAAATTCAGAAAACAGAGTTCAGAGGACAGGTTTCAGAGGACAGGTTTCAGAGGACAGATTTTTAGAGAAGACAGAAGACAGATAAGTTTGCGGCGCTTCGCGCCAGGTAAGATGGAAAAACCCATCGCTCGGTTTTCCCTTCCTCATCCGGCGCGACAGCGCCGCATACTCCTCTGTCTTCTGTCCTCTCAAGTCGCTGTCCTCTGACCTGGGCGCTTCGCGCCAGGTAAGATGGAAAAACCCATCGCTCGGTTTTCCCTTCCTCATCCGGCGCGACAGCGCCGCATACTTCTCTGTCTTCTGTCCTCTCAAACATCTGTCCTCTGAAAACTTATGTCCTCTCAAGCCTCTGTCCTCTGACCTGGGCGCTTCGCGCCGGGTAAGATGGAAAAACCCATCGCTCGGTTTTTCCTTCCTCACCCGGCGCGACAGCGCCGCAAACTCATCTGTCTTCTGTCTTCTCAAGTCGCTGTCCTCTGAAACTGTCCTCTGGCAGTGGTATAATCCGAATTTCCCGCTGCACACACTTACATGACCAAATACGTCTTCGTTACCGGCGGTGTGGTGTCCTCGTTGGGCAAGGGCATCGCGGCTGCATCCCTGGGTGCCATTCTGGAGTCACGCGGCATCAGGATCACTCATCTCAAACTCGACCCTTACATCAACGTCGATCCGGGAACGATGTCGCCCTTCCAGCATGGGGAAGTCTTCGTCACCGAGGACGGCGCGGAAACCGATCTGGACCTCGGGCACTACGAGCGCTTCACCAGCGCCAGAATGGGCAAGCGCAACAATTTCACCACCGGCCAGATCTACGAGTCGGTGATCAAGAAGGAACGGCGCGGCGAATATCTCGGCAAGACCGTCCAGGTCATCCCGCACATCACCGATGAGATCAAGGCGCACATCCATACCGGCGGCGAGGGCGCGGACGTGGCCATCGTCGAGATCGGCGGCACGGTGGGCGACATCGAGTCGCTGCCGTTCCTGGAGGCGATCCGCCAGATGGGATTGCAGGAAGGGCGCGGCAACGCTTGCTACATCCACCTGACCCTCCTGCCCTACATCCCGACCGCCGGCGAACTCAAGACCAAGCCGACCCAGCATTCGGTCAAGGAATTGCGCGAGATCGGCATTCAGCCGGACGTTCTGCTCTGCCGCGCCGACCGGCACGTCCCCGAGGACGAGAAGGCAAAGATCGCCCTGTTCTGCAACGTGCAGCGCGAGGCCGTCATCGAATGCCTGGACGCCAATTCGATCTACCGGATCCCGGTCCGGCTGCACGACCAGATGCTCGACGAGATCGTGTGCCACAAGCTCGGCATCCTCGCGCGCGCCGCCGATCTGTCGGTGTGGAAGAATCTGGCCCAGGCGATGGAAAATCCCGAACACGAGGTCGACGTCGCTTTCGTCGGCAAGTACGTCGATCTGACCGAGTCGTACAAATCGCTCACCGAGGCGCTGGTCCATGCCGGCATCCATACCCGCAGCAAGGTGAGGATCCATTACCTCGATTCGGAGGAGATCGAGACCCAGGGGTGCGCCGCGTTGGAGAGGATGGACGCGGTGCTGGTGCCGGGCGGTTTCGGCCAGCGCGGCACCGAAGGCAAGATCGCCGCCGCCCGCTACGCGCGCGAGAACGGGCTGCCTTACCTTGGCATCTGCCTCGGTATGCAGCTTGCCGTCATCGAATACGCGCGCGACGTGGCCGGCATGACGGGGGCGCACAGCACCGAGTTCGACAGGAATTCGCCGTATCCGGTGATCGCGCTGATCACCGAATGGCAGGACGTGTCGGGCCGGGTCGAGCGGCGCGACGAGAAATCCGATCTCGGCGGCACCATGCGTCTCGGCGGGCAGGTATGCAGGTTGCGGGACGGCACGCTGGCCCGCGAAATTTACGGCAAGGACGAAATCGTCGAGCGCCATCGCCATCGCTACGAAGTCAACAACGTGCTGCTGTCGAGACTGGAAGAGCGGGGGCTGCTGGTTTCGGGGCGCGCGCCGGGAACCGATCTGTGCGAAATGATCGAGTTGCCGCGATCCGAACACCCGTGGTTCGTCGGCTGCCAGTTCCACCCGGAGTTTACGTCCTCGCCGCGCCAGGGGCATCCGCTGTTCTCCTCCTTCATCCGGGCCGCCACCGACCGGCGGGAAAAGGCATGAAACTCTGCGGATACGAGGTCGGGCTGGACAGGCCGCTCTTTCTGATCGCCGGCCCCTGTACCGCCGAATCGCTCGAACTCTGCGTCGAAGTGGCCGGGACGATGAAGGAAGTCTGCGCCCGGCTGGGGATTCCCTATATTTTCAAGGCGTCCTACGACAAGGCCAACCGCAGTTCCGGTCGATCGCCGCGCGGCCCGGGTCTGGACGCGGGCCTGAAGATTCTTGCCGAGGTCCGGGCGCGGCTCGGTGTGCCGGTGCTCACCGACGTGCATGACGAGGCCGACGTGTCCGAAGTGGCGGCGGTGGCCGACGTGTTGCAAACCCCGGCCTTTCTTTGCCGGCAGACCGATTTCATCCGCGCGGTGGCGGCGGCCGGCCGTCCGGTCAACATCAAGAAGGGGCAGTTCCTCGCGCCCGGCGACATGAAGAACGTCGTCGCCAAGGCGCGGGAAGCCAGCGGCGGCGATACCCTCAGGGTGTGCGAGCGCGGCGTCACCTTCGGCTACAACAACCTCGTTTCCGACATGCGATCGCTGGCGATCCTGCGCGAAACCGGCTGCCCGGTGGTGTTCGACGCCACGCATTCGGTGCAGTTGCCGGGCGGACAGGGCCATGCCTCGGGCGGACGGCGCGAGTTCGTGCCGGTGCTGGCGCGCGCGGCGGTCGCGGCGGGGGTCGCGGGAATTTTCATGGAAACGCATCCGAATCCCGAAAGGGCGCTGTCCGACGGGCCGAACAGTTGGCCGCTCGACCGCATGGCGGCGCTGCTGGCGACGCTGGTGGAACTGGATCGCGTGGTCAAGCGGGCCGGTTTTGAAGAAGTGTGTTGAATCTTGACGAGAAGGAAGGGGCATGAGTTCAATCGTTGATGTCGTCGCGCGGGAGATACTCGATTCACGCGGTAATCCCACCGTCGAATGCGACGTCTTGCTCGAATCGGGCGTGATGGGGCGCGCGGCGGTGCCTTCCGGCGCGTCGACCGGATCGCGCGAGGCCGTCGAATTGCGCGACGGTGACGCGGCCCGCTATGGCGGCAAGGGCGTCACCCAGGCGGTGGAGAACGTCAACACCGAGATCGCCGAGGCGATCGTCGGCCTCGACGCGCAGGAACCGGCGTTCATCGACCAGGCGCTGATCCATCTCGACGGCAGCGAGAACAAATCGCACCTCGGCGCGAACGCGCTCCTGGCCGTGTCGATGGCCGTCGCCAAGGCGGCGGCGGAGGAATCGGGCCTGCCGCTGTACCGTTACTTCGGCGGTTCCGGGCCGATGCAGATGCCGGTGCCGTCGATGAACATCATCAACGGCGGCAAGCACGCCAACAACAATCTGGACTTCCAGGAATTCATGATTCTGCCGGTCAGTCAGAACTCCTTTCGGGAGGCGCTGCGTTGCGGCGCCGAAGTCTTTCACGCGCTGAAAAAGCTGCTCGACCAGAAGGGTTTTTCCACGGCGGTCGGCGACGAAGGCGGCTTCGCGCCCAGCCTGCCCAGTCTGGCGGGCCATGCCGACGCGCTGCGGCTGATCGTGCAGGCCATCGAGACGGCGGGGTATTCCCCCGGCGAGGACGTGCTGATCGGCATCGACTGCGCCGCGTCCGAATTCTACCGGGACGGCAAATACGTTCTGGCGGGCGAGGGGCTGGAATTGAATTCGGACCAGCTCATCGATTACCTGGTTCACCTGGTCGACCAGTTCCCGATCATTTCCATCGAGGATGGCATGGCCGAAAGCGATTGGGACGGCTGGAAGCTCTTGACCGATCGTCTCGGAGCGAAGGTGCAGATCGTCGGCGACGACGTTTTCGTGACCAATACCCGCATCTTCAAGGAAGGCATCAGGAAAAAGGTAGCCAACTCGATCCTGATCAAGATCAACCAGATCGGCACGCTGTCCGAGACCTTTGCCGCGATCGAGATGGCCAAGCGCGCCGGTTATACGGCGGTGATTTCGCACCGGTCGGGCGAGACCGAGGACAGCACCATCGCCGACATCGCCGTCGGCATGAATGCCTTGCAGATCAAGACGGGATCGCTCTCGCGTTCGGATCGCGTCGCCAAATACAACCAGTTGCTGCGCATCGAGGAGGATCTCGGCGACACCGCCAGTTATCCGGGGCTTGAAGCCTTCTACAGCATCCGGTGAGCGTGAGAGTCATGCGCTGGCTCTCCGCCGCCCTGATCGCCCTGGTCATCCTGTTGCAGTATCCGCTGTGGCTGGGCAAGGGCGGCTGGCTGCGGGTGTGGGACGTCGCCCGGCAGCTGGAGCAGCAAAAGGAGAGCAACCGCGTGCTCGAAATCCGCAACGCGGGGCTGGACGCCGAAGTGCGCGATCTCAAGCAGGACTATGACGCGATCGAGGAGCGGGCGCGTTTCGATCTTGGCATGATTCGTCAGGGCGAAGTCTTCGTCCAGATTCCCGAGGGGGGCGGGGAGCCGCCGGCGCTCCCCGGCGAGTCTGCCGTTCAGGGCGGCGCGAAGCGGTAGCGCGCGTGTCGTTTCCCGCTACTCGATTTCTATCTTTCCCGAAACCGAAGCGCCGATCATCGATTCTCCCGATTCGACCGGCATCGGCGCGGCGCTGGAAGACATGGGCTGGGCGGCGCGCAGCATCGGCGCGGAGCGTCCGCCGGTACTGATCGACAGTTCCTTGATGTCGTAATTCTTCCCTTGCGCGTCGGCCAGGAGTTTCGCGCGATCCCTGAACAGAGCGATGGCGTCGAGTATGGCCGCGTCTTCGGCCTTTCTTCTCGTTTCCGGCGAGGGCAGCAGGTTCAGGCTGGAAA
>JAITAJ010000145.1 GCA_031284185.1 Accumulibacter sp.
AATGTGGCGCGCACCACGACCGTGACGTGAATGCCGCCATCAATTTGAGAAACAACGCCGTGAGTTCCACGGCGTCTGCCTGTGGAGGGGAAGGCGCTGGTTCCTGTCGCAAGACCGGAGCGAAACCGTCCCCGGCGAAACAGGAAGCCAACAGCGAACCCGCGTCTGATCAGAAATGCTCAGACTCAGGCAGGTTTGCATAGGTTTGGCAGAACGGCGAGTCACTTTTCTTCGTCCCAACCGAGTTGCGCCGATAAGGCGGCGTGGTCGGACATTTTCGACCACGGCGGACCGGCGTGGACTTTGGCCTGTTTGATCGAGAATCCGCGCACGTAAATCCGGTCGAGGCGCAGGACGGGGTGCTTGGCCGGGAAGCTGCGCACCGGCGCGCCGCTCGTTCCGGTCGCGCCGCTGAATATCTCGCAAAGGCCGAGGCGCCGGGCCAGCAAGGCGTCGGCTTCGTTGCGCCAGTCGTTGAAATCGCCGGCGATGATCAGCGGCGAATCCTGTTCGGCGGCGTTTTCGAGATGGCTGGCCAGAGCGTCCATCTGACGGCGGCGGGAACGGGCGAACAGCGACAGATGTACGCATACGCAATGTACCGGCGTCCGGGCGTCCGGCACGCCGATCCTGCAATGCAACAGGCCGCGCCGCTCGAAGCGCAGATGCGTGACGTCCTGGTTGAACGCATACTCGATCGGGAAACGGGAAAGAATCGCGTTGCCGTGATGACCGTGGTCATACACCGCGTTGCTGGCATAGACGGTGGACCGCCAGATGTCGCCGGCGAGAAAGATGTGCTGAGGTTCCTCCGGCCAATTTTCGATGCGTTCGGCATTCAGGCTGTGCTTGCCCTGAACCTCCTGCAAAAATACGATGTCGGCATCGAGCCGTTGCAACTGTTCGCGCAGCTCGTACAGCATCATGCGCCGGTTGAACTGGGAAAACCCCTTGTGAATGTTGTAGGTGACGATGCGCAATCCGCGCGTCTTCATGGCCTTCACGATGCCGCGAACATCCTCTCCAGCGCGAGTTTCGCCGGGGCGGCCTCGTGTTCCGGAACGGTGATGCGGTTGACGACGTGGCCGGCGGCCAGATTTTCCAGCGTCCATGCCAGGTGCGGCGGATCGATGCGCTGCATCGTCGAGCACATGCAGACGGTCGGCGCCATGAATTGCACGACCTTGCCCTGCGCCTTGACTTCCTCGGCCAGACGGTCGACCAGATTGAGTTCGGTGCCGACCAGCCAGCGCGTGTTCGGCGCGGCGTCCCTGACGATCTCGACGATGCGCTCGGTCGAGCCGACGTGATCCGACAGCCGGCAGACTTCAAAACAGCATTCGGGATGCGAGATGACCAGGCCGTCGGGATGCGCGGCGCGGAAGCTCTCGATGTGCTCCGGCCGGAACATCTGATGCACCGAGCAGTGGCCTTTCCAGAGCAGCAGCCGCGCCTTGCGGACCTGCTCCGGCGTCAGGCCGCCGTTTTCCAGATCGGGATCCCAGACTTGCATTTCGTCGAGCGGAATGCCCAGGCCGTGGCCAGTCCAGCGCCCGAGATGCTGGTCGGGGAAGAACAGGATTTTCTCCCGCCGCCGGAAGGACCATTCGGCGATCGCGCGGGCATTCGACGACGTGCAGACGATGCCGCCGTGCCGTCCGCAAAAAGCCTTCAGGTCGGCCGCCGAATTGATGTAGGTGACCGGCGTGATTCCTTCCTCGACGTCGAGCGTCTCGCCCAGTTCCCGCCAGCAGCGCTCGACTTTGGTGAGATTGGCCATGTCCGCCATCGAACAGCCGGCGGCGAGGTCGGGCAGGATCGCCATCTGACGCGGCCCGGACAGGATGTCCGCCACTTCGGCCATGAAATGCACGCCGCAGAAGACGATGTATTCGGCGTCGGTCGCGGAGGCGAGACGCGCGAGCCTGAGCGAGTCGCCGGTGAGGTCGGCATACTGATAGACTTCGGCGCGCTGGTAATGGTGGCAGAGGATCACCGCCCTGGCGCCAAGACTGGCGCGGGCGGCGCGGATGCGTTCGTGACAGTCGGCGTCGGTCAATGCGCCGAAAGCGGCGAAATCGATGCGTGAGGTATTCATGCGTGGAATCCTTCGGAATGGCCCGGCGCGGGCGGGCTGTGGCGCGTCAGAGTCCGGCGAAACGACAGGCGCCCGGCACGCCGCGCCGGCATGGAACGGTTCGAGCGCTCTGGCGCGCTGCCTGGTCTTGTGCGGGATTCATCAGTGTGGCTCGGTCAATTTTTCCACCGATTGCGGATTGCCGATCGACGAGATGGAAGTATAAACCCGGAAGCCGGAGGAGGCGAACCCTTGGAGCATTCCCCCCGCGCATGTTGCCGGACGCGCCTTTTCGTCACGGGCACGACATTGGTGCAACACGAAGCGGTTGATGCACCAGAACGGGATGACGAGGGCGAAATCATCCGTGGAAAACCCTTCATGGCACGGCATTGGGGCAGCGGCGCGGCCGTGGCACCGTTCTTGCTAGTTGCCCACCCGTTTTTCATTGTCGCCGGAATGCCCGGTAACCGCCGAGGAGATTTGCAAATGGCAAGCCCACAAGACGTAATCAAGATGATCAAGGAAAACGAAGCCAGGTTTGTGGACTTCCGTTTTACCGATACACGTGGCAAGGAGCAGCATGTGACCGTTCCGGTCAGCGCGTTCAGCGAGGAAAAATTTGAAGGCGGCCACGCCTTCGATGGTTCGTCCATCGCCGGATGGAAAGGCATTCAGGCGTCCGA
>JAITAJ010000163.1 GCA_031284185.1 Accumulibacter sp.
TCGATCGGCGCCTGCTCGACGAAGTATTCGACGACGTCCTGCTCGCACAGCCAGTCGCCGCCGCCGACGGTGTCATGGAAGTGATAGTCGAGGCTGTCGTCGTCGCGCTTGACGCCCGCCGCGCCGCCTTCGGCGGCCACGGTATGGCTGCGCATCGGATAGACCTTCGAGACCAAGGCGATCTTCAGTGATGGATCGGATTCGGCAACCGCGATGGCCGCACGCAGGCCGGCCCCGCCTCCTCCCACGATGACTACGTCTGCCTTATAGATTTCCACGCCCAATCCTTTCTCGCGTAACGCGAATTTTGCCGCGACCAGTGAAACCCCCTTGCCTGAACGCGCGCTGACGGCATTCTCTGTCTGAAACGGACAGAATTATGGCGTTTTTTGTTCAAGGCGGCAACCTCATGTGAAACCGCGGCTCGCGCAACGGTTCCAGAACGCCGCCCCGCCCGCAAACCCGCGTCCGGCATGGGGACTGGAAACTCCGAAAAATGTGAATAAATGTGAATGAACGAAAGGCGTCGCGCTCAGGCCGCCAGCACGAAACGCTGGAGAACCTCGGCGATGCCGTCGCTGTCGTTCGTGCCGGTCACCCAGTCGGCGCAGGCGCGCACGTCCGGGCGGCTGTTGCCCATGGCCACGCCGAACCCGGCGAGTTCCAGCATTTCCCTGTCGTTGTCCTGATCGCCGAAGGCAATGACTTCGCCCGGCGGGATGTTCCACCGAGCGAGCAGCTCGGCCAGCCGCCGCCCCTTGCTGTTGCCCGCGCGCGCGACGTCGACGCCGTTGCGCGATGAGCGGACGCCATCGAAGCCGCGCGCGCCGGCGGCGCGCATGAAGGCTTCCAGGGACGCGGACTCCGCGGAGACGATCAGGAATTTCCAGAGGATTTTCGCCTCGTCGATCACGCGGTCGAGCGAATCGACCCGTACCAGACACGGACGCGCCGGCTCGGGCAAGGTAGCGGCCCATTGGCGCATGACCGCCAGGTGCGGCATGTCGTCTTCGTGGGTCATCGCTTCGTCGGTGTAGATCATCACGCCGACCGGATGCGCCCGCGCGATGGTCAGCAACTCCCGCGCCTCGGAGCGCGGGAACGGATCGCCGACAAGCGCCTTGCCGGCCCGGAAATCGTACACGTACCCCCCGTTGCAACAGATCGCCGGCAGTTCGAGATCGAGTTCCCGCCAATAGGCATGGGTGGCGGTATGGTGGCGTCCGGTCACGATCATGGCCTGTACGCCCGCCTCGCGCACGCGCCGCAGGGCATCGATGGTTCGGCGGCGTATCCGCAACGCGCCGTCGAGCAGGGTTCCGTCGAGGTCGAGGGCCACCAGCCGGTATTTCACGGATGCCATCCGGCGTGTGTCAGAACGATCGCCGCCAGCGGCGGGAGCGTCAGAACGAGCGAGTGCGACCGGCCCATCCAGCCCATTTCCTCCGCCTGGAGCCGCCTGGAGGCATTGCCCGTGTTGCTGCCGCCGTAAACCGCCGCGTCCGTGTTCAGCACTTCCCGGTAGTATCCGCCGCAGGGCACGCCGATCCGGTAACCGTATCGCGGCACGGGCGTCAGATTGAGCACCACCGCCAACTGTTCTCCCTCGTCACCCTTGCGCAGGTAGCTGATCACCGACTGTTGCGCGTCGTTGCAGTCGATCCACTCGAAGCCTTTCCAGTCGAATTCATGGCGGTAGAGCGCTGGTTCGGTCCGGTACAACTGGTTCAGATCGCGCACCAGACGCTGCATCCCCTGGTGCAGCGGATAATCCAGCACGTACCAATCGAGGATGCCGGCGCTGTCCCATTCCCGGCCCTGGCCGAATTCGCTGCCCATGAACAGGAGTTTCTTGCCCGGATGGGTGAACTGGTAGGCGTACAGCGCGCGCAGATTGGCGTGCTGCTGCCACTCGTCGCCGGGCATCCGGTAAAGCAGGGAACGCTTGCCGTGCACGACCTCGTCGTGCGAGAACGGCAGCATGAAATTCTCGGTGAAGCAGTACAACATGCTGAAAGTCAACATGCTGTGGTGATAGTGGCGGTAAATCGGCTCATGCCCCATGTAGCGCAGCGTGTCGTTCATCCAGCCCATGTTCCACTTGATGTCGAAACCGAGGCCGCCGACGTAGGTCGGGCGGCTGACCTGCGGCCACGCGGTCGACTCCTCGGCGATCATCAGGATGCCGGGGCATTGCTGGTGCACGGCCACGTTCAGCTCGCGCAAAAAATCGATGGCCACGAGGTTTTCGCGGCCGCCATGCGCGTTGGGAATCCATTCGCCTTCCTGGCGCGAGTAGTCGAGGTAGAGCATCGAGGCAACGGCATCGACGCGCAGACCGTCGATGTGCATTTGTTCGAGCCAGAAGATGGCGCTGGAGAGCAGGAAGCTCTTTACCTCGTTGCGCCCGTAATTGAAGATCAGCGTCGACCAGTCCTTGTGCTCGCCGAGGCGCGGGTCGGCGTGCTCGAAGAGCGCCGTCCCGTCGAAACGCGCGAGGCCGTGCGCATCCTTGGGGAAATGCGCGGGCACCCAATCGAGCAGCACGCCGACGCCATTCCGGTGGCAGTGATCGACGAAATAGCGGAAATCGTCGGGATCGCCGAAACGGCTGGTCGGGGCGAAATAGCCGGTGACCTGATAGCCCCAGGACGGATCGTAGGGGTGTTCGGTGATCGGCAGCAGTTCGACGTGAGTGAATCCCATGTCCCGCACGTAGTCCACCAGGCGGTGCGCCGCTTCGCGGTAATCGAGGAATTCGCCTTCCGCGTCACGCTGCCAGGAACCGAGGTGCACCTCATACACCGACATCGGCTGATGCTGCCAGTCATGCTGCCGGCGACGGTTCATCCAGTCGTCGTCACCCCAGACGTGAGCGGCGCGGCGCGGAACGACCGATCCGGTGCACGGACGCAGCTCGCATTGCTGTCCGTAAGGGTCGGCCTTGAGCAGGATTTCGCCGCTGTCGCGATTGCGGATTTCATACTTGTATATCTGGCCCGGTTCCAGGTCGGGGATGAACAATTCCCAGATGCCGCTGTCGCCGCGCACGCGCATCGGATAGCGCCGCCCGTCCCAGGCATTGAAGTCGCCGACCACGCTGACGCGCCCGGCGTTGGGCGCCCACACGGCGAACAGCACGCCGGGAACGCCGTCGACCTCGCGCTCGTGCGCGCCGAAGACGTTGCAGGCGTGGAAGTGCCGGCCCTCGGCGAACAGGTGCAGGTCGAGGTCGCCGATCTGCGGCAGAAAAGTGTAAGGATCGCGCGCGCAGTATTCCCGGCCCTGCGCGTCGCGCCAGATCAGACTGTAGTGTGGCGGCAGATCGCCGCCGTTTCCGCGCCACTCGAAATGAGCGCCGTCCGGTTCGCGCGCCATGACCCGCCCCCCTTCGACGATGCGCGCTTCCACGACGCCGGGAAGAAAGGCGCGCACGACGGTCTCGCCTCCCTCGGCATGGCGCCCGAGCACGGAAAAGGGATCGTGGTGGCGCGCTTCGGCGATCCGCCGCAAGGCGTCGGCGAAAGAGTTCTGGGACATGTTTTTTCCTTCCTGTGATGAACGCCGAAACGAAGAGAAACGGAAAGAAACAAAAAGAAACGCAAAAAAAGGCTTGCGGTGATGCAAGCCTTGAGGATTCTGGTAGGGCGTGTAGGGATCGAACCTACGACAAACGGATTAAGAGTCCGCTGCTCTACCAACTGAGCTAACGCCCCACGAGGTCGGAATTATATACCAGGAATCCCGGCAGACCGGGAGAGATTCGGCCCCCCGGCCGACGAATCGGGGAGATTCTACAGATAATATCCGGGGATGTCCATGAACAGTCCGGGCATCCCCTGGGATATCCCGGGGATGACGCTTCGAGCCAATGTAACTCAGGGACCCGGCGGTCGATGATGGCTGTTTTTTGTTGATGCGATGATTTCGATGGACATCGAATGCCGATCCCGCCAGGAACGCGCAGAATATCGGGAAACATGGGGTGTCTCTCGTTCTGGCGGAAGAGTTTGAACGGGAAAGCGCCGTTTGGCGCAGGGATGACCGCGAGGCTCGCGGCGAGCGGCGCTTCGAGGCCATCGGTTTCATCCGCGATCGGATTCACGCACTTGTTTTCTGCCTGCGCGACGGAAAGATCAGGGCAATCAGTCCGCGCAAGGCGCTTCCGAGAGAGGCCAGACGCCATGCAAACCATCACGACGAAATCCGGGCGCGGCGTCGCCGCCGATTCGGATGCCCGCGAATGATCGACCGGCGCAGGACTCCAGGGGAATGAACAAGCTGCGGAACCGCCGCCATCCAGCCGCCCGACAGCCCGTTTTTTTTGACGCGATTACGCACAAACATTGCGCAAATAAAAAAGGCTTGCGTGGCGGATTCCTCACAAGCCCTTGATTTTACTGGTAGGTCGGGGGAGATTCGAACTCCCGACCAACGGATTAAAAGTCCGCTGCTCTACCAACTGAGCTACCGACCCGAAAAAAACAAGAACGGCGGATTATAGTGACCGGCCCGGCACCTGTCAATGCAAGGCTTTGTTTTTGTGAGACATCACGCGGCGTATGGCGTCGGGTCGGCCATGCCGGCCGCCATGAATCCCTCGCGGCGCAGCCGGCAGGAGTCGCAGACACCGCACGCGCGGCCTTGCCGGTCCGCCTGGTAACAGGAAACGGTGATCCCGTAATCCACGCCGAGGGCGCTGCCCCTGCGGATGATTTCGGCCTTGGAAGAGTCGATCAGCGGCGCGTGAATGGTCATTCGATGGCCCTCCACGCCGGCCTTGGTGGCGAGGTTGGCGAGCCGCTCGAAAGCGGCGACGAATTCCGGCCGGCAATCGGGATAACCCGAATAATCCACGGCATTGACGCCGATGAAGATGTCGCGGCTTTCCCGCGCTTCCGCCCAGGCCAGCGCCAGCGAGAGCATGATGGTGTTGCGCGCGGGAACGTAAGTGCTCGGGATGCCGCTTCCGACGCCTTCGTCCGGGATGGAAAGACTCCGGTCGGTCAGCGCCGAACCGCCGAAGACGGCGAGATCGAGGCGCAGGATGCGGTGCTCCCTGGCGCCGAGCGCTTGCGCGACGCGGCGGGCGGCGTCGAGTTCGGCGCGGTGGCGCTGGCCGTAGTCGAGCGACAGGCAGTCACAGTCGAATCCGGCGTCGCGGGCAATGGCCAAGACAGTGGCCGAATCGAGTCCGCCGGAAAGCAGAACGACGGCGCGCGGGCGGGCAAGGGGTGATCCGTCCATGAAATCCGGGCAGGGTCTAGTCGACGATCAGTTCCGACAGTTCCCGGTCGAGCAGCGCCGCGTCGCCCAGATTGAGTTCGACGAGACGGCGCAGGTGGGTGACGCTGTCCAGGTCGATGGACAGGCAGCGCAGACCGGCCTGACGGCCTTCCCTATGCGTGACGCGCGCTTCCATGACGATCTCGGCGAGCGTTTCGTCGAGCCGCACGCGCAGCTGGCAGAGGGCCTGATCCGCCGCCACAGTGTCGGCGGGAAGCTGGATCAGCGCGCCTTTCAATGAGAGGTCGAGGATGATCGCTTCGGATACCCGACCGGCGAGGGTCAGCGTTGCCGGAGCGTCGAAAGCGATTCGAGAACATTTGCGACGTTCTTGGTCCATGGGATTGTCTTCACGGGGATCACTTACCCCGCATATTACCCCAAAGCGATTTGTGCAGTGGCAACTGAAAACGTACCGGCAGACGGTCGGCAAGAATCCATTCCGCCAGATCGCGAGGCGCGAGCGTGTCCTGCACGGGGGAAAAGAGGATCGGGCAGCGCCGGTCCAGGCGCCGCTCGGCGACGGTTTGCCTTGCCCATTCGTAGTCGGCGCGGTCGGCGAGCACGAATTTGAGTTCGTCGCGCGCGCTCAGGAGCGGAAGGTTCTCCCAGCGGTTCCGTTGCGACTCGCCCGAACCCGGCGCCTTCAGGTCGACGATGCGCGATACGCGCGGGTCGACGCCGCCGATGTCGAACGCGCCGGAGGTTTCGAGCGAGACTTCGTGACCCGCGTCGCACAGCGAGGCGAGCAGAGGCAGACAGCTCTTCTGGACCAGCGGCTCGCCGCCGGTGACGCAAACCTGCCGGACGCCGTATTCGGAAACCCTGCCGAGAATCGCCGCCAGACTCATGCGCCGACCGCCGGTGAAGGCATGAGCGGTATCGCACCACACGCAGCGCAACGGACAACCGGCCAGGCGCACGAAAACGGTGGGCAATCCGACGCGCGACGCTTCACCCTGCAACGAATGAAAAACCTCGCTGACCCGCAGCGAAGCCGTCCCGCGCCGCTCCATCCGCCTACTTTTTCAGGCGCTGCCTGGCCGTGGCGGCAGCGGAGCCATCCGGGTACTTGGCGAGCACGGCTTCCAGCGTGGCGCGCGCGCCCTTGGCATCGCCCAACTCCTGCTGACAGGAAGCCACCCCCACCAGCGCGTCCGCCGCGCGCGGGTTTTGCGGCCATTTGGCGGCAACCGCGCGGTAAACCTCGATGGCCCGCTTGCAATCACGCTGCGCGGCAAGCGCGTTGCCCTGCCAGTAATGGGCATTCGGGGCCAGCGCGCTGTCGGGATAGGTCTTGGCGAAGGCTTCAAAGGCGGTGGCCGATTCCTTGATCTTGTTGGCCTTGAACAGATTCAGCGCCGCCTCGTATTCCCGCGCCTCGGCCGCCGGGTCCCCCAGCGCGCGCGCCGCTTCGGCGGAGACGGCATCGCCTTCGCCGGGCGGGAACGCCTCCGCCGAAGGCGATGCCGTTTCGAGCTTGCGGATACGCCCGTCGAGATCGACGTAAAAATCCTGCTGGCGCTTGTTGGAAGATTCCAGCGCGTATTGGAGCGTTTCCACCTGACCGTGCAGTTTGGCGTTTTCCTCGCGCAAGGACTGGATCTGGTTCATCAGCTCGATCTGCGCCCGGGACAGCGTATCGACACGCTCGTTGAACTTGAGCGTCAGGTCGTTGAGCTGCCGCCGGGCTTCATCGTCATCGAACAATCCCGCGCGCGCCGGCGGCGTGCCGAGCGCGACCAGCAGCGCGATCGCGGAGATCGTCGGGCCAAAACGCACGCGGTGCGCCGGCATTTCAGAACTCGCCGTTGTAGAGCATGTCGCCGCGGCGGTTTTCCGCCCAGGCGGCTTCATTCTGGCCGGAATTCTTCGGTTTTTCCTCGCCGAGACTGACCGATTCGACCTGCTCCTCGCGCGCGCCGAGCAGAATCAGTTGCCGCTTGATCGCATCGGCGCGTTTCTGGCCGAGCGCCAGATTGTATTCACGGCTTCCGCGATCGTCGGTATTGCCCTGGATCAGCATCCTGAACTGGCGATTACCGGTCAGGAATCTGGCATGCGCGGCAACCAGGTCGCCGTACTCGGGCTTGATCTCGAATTTGTCGTAGTCGAAGTAAACGCTGCGTTTCGACAGGATGTTCTTCGGATCGGTGAGTTCGGGCGGCAGCTTGCGGCTGTCCACGCCGTCGGCGGTAACGGTGGCGATCCTGCCGTCGGAGCCGCGCGATTCGACCGGAGCGGCGTTCTGT
>JAITAJ010000220.1 GCA_031284185.1 Accumulibacter sp.
ATGACCACCACGGTGTTGAAGGTTTCGGCGATGCGCCGCGCGGTGATCACCGAGTAGAAGCAGTCCTCGATGGTCGACGGCGCCATCACCACCTTCGGCGCGTCGCCGTGACTGCCGAAGATGGCGGTCAGCATGTCGCCCTGTTCGACCTTGGTCGGCTGCCCGGTGCTCGGGCCGCCGCGCTGGACGTTGACCACGACCAGCGGAATCTCGGCCATGACCGCCAGGCCGATGCCTTCCTGCTTCAAGGAGTAGCCGGGGCCGGAGGTGATGGTGAGGGCGCATTTGCCGGCATAGGAGGCGCCGATGGCAAAGGCGCAGGCGGCGATTTCGTCCTCGGCCTGGTGCACGATGCCGCCGACTTTCTCGAAGGCTTCCGAGAGGTAATGCGAGGCCGAGGTCGCCGGGGTGATCGGATACATCGCGCAGATGTCCATGCCCGAGGCCATCACGCCGAGCGCCAGCGAGACGTTGCCGTTGATCGAGATCTGCTGCCGGTTGTGGGGCGTGGCCGGAATGTGGAAGGAAAATCCGATGTTGGCCCGCGCCCATCTGTAGCCGGCTTCGAGCAGCACCACGTTGGCGTCGATGACGCTCTGCTCCTTCTTGCCGAAGGTCAGCGCGATCTGCTCGCGTCCCGCTTGCAGGTCGAAGTTGTAGATGTGGCAGAGAATGCCCAGGGCGAACATGTTCTTGCCGCGCCGCGCGTTGGTGGTGAACTTGAGGCATTCCTCTTCCATCGGAATCTCGTAAACCCTGTAATCCGCCTCGACCAGCCGGTCGTAGGCTTCAATGTAGGATTTGACGATATTCGGGTCGGAGTGGGTCCGCCACATGTTTTCCAGCAGGATGATGCAGCCCGGCTTGAGTTCGCGGGCGTTGACCCGGCCAAGCAGCACCTGCTCGTTGAAGGCCACGACGAGATCGGTCTCGTCGCCGCCGTTGGTGATGTATTCGGAGCCGATGCGGATGCGGTTGCCGGAAGCGCCGGCGACGCTGCGGGCCGGCGGACGGATTTCCGCCGGAATGATCTCCGTCGTCCACACGCCGTTGCCCATGCGCGCGGCGATCGAGCCGAGCGATTGGCCGCAACGCTGCGCGCCTTCGCCGGAATCACTGATGATCTCGACGATGTGTTCCTCGAGCGTGACGCCGGTTTTCGCGTCGTCCGCCCCGGCGCTGGCTTTGGTGGCTTTTCCCGTTGCTGTCGTTGTCGTCATGAGTCGCTGTTCCAAATCACGGTTGAGTATCTATGAGGAAGGCGTCCGGGATCAGACCCGGATGCGGGCGAAGTTGCGTTCTCCCACGTCGATGCCGAACAAGGTTTCCCCGCCGTCATGGTAGGGGCGCTTGTCATCGCGGATGCCGAGGTAGGCTTTCATGCTGGCCGCCGCCCGGCGTCCGGCGCCCATGGCCTCGATCACGGTGGCGGCGCCGGTGACGATGTCGCCGCCCGCGAAAACGCCGAGCAGCGAAGTCGCCAGGTCATCGTCGGTGTCGATGTAGCCCCACTTGTTCAGGCGAAGCCCGGAAGTCTGGCCCATGATCGGGTTGGCGTTGGTGCCGATGGCATACACCACCAGATCGCATTCAAAGTCGAATTCACTGCCGGCGACGGGCACCGGACGGCGGCGGCCGGAGGCGTCCGGCTCGCCGAGTTCCATGCGCACGCAACGGATGCCCCTGACGCTGCCGTTACCGTCGTCCAGAATGGCGACCGGGTTGGTCAGCCAGTGGAACTCGACGCCTTCTTCTTCCGCGTGGTGGATTTCCTCGGCGCGCGCCGGGGCTTCCTTGTGCGAGCGGCGGTAGATGCAATAGACCTTCTCCGCGCCGAGACGCAGCGAGACACGCATGGCATCCATCGCCGTGTTGCCGGCGCCGACGACCGCGACGCGCTTGCCGATCGGCTGCGGCGTGTCGAAACTCGGGAATTCCCTGGCGCGCATCAGATTGCAGCGCGTGAGTAGTTCATTCGCGGAAAGGACGCCGTTCAGGGAATCGCCGGGACCGCCCAGCATCGTCGGATAACCGGCCCCGACGCCGACGAACACCGCGTCGCAACCTATCTCGGTGATCATCTGCTCGAGCGTGAACAAGCGCCCGACCAGCGTGTTGCACTCGAACTTGACGCCGAGTTTCTTCAGATTGCTGATTTCCGCGTCGATCACCGGGTTGGGCAGACGGAAGTCGGGAATGCCGTATTTCAGCACGCCGCCGGCCTGATGAAAGGCTTCATACACGGTGACGTCGCAACCGGCCTTGGCCATGTCGGCGGCGCAGGCCATGCCGGCCGGCCCGGAACCGACGATGCCGACCTTGAAGCCGTTCGCCTCGATGTGGGGAATGTTGACCCAACGCTCCCGGATCGCCGTGTCGCCGACGAAGCGCTCGAGCCGGCCAATGGCCACGGATTCCAGCGTCTGGCCGACGGTGCACCGGCCTTCACACTGGTTTTCCTGCGGACACACGCGGCCGCAGATGGCGGGCAGCAGACTGGTCGCGGTCAACACGTCGTAGGCGCCCCGCAAGTCTTTTTCGTTGATCTTGCGGATGAAGGCCGGGATGTCGATACCGACCGGGCAGCCCGACACACAGGGCTGATCGGGACAGAACAGGCAGCGCTCGGATTCGCGCGCCGCGTCGTCTGGATGGTAACCGCAAGCCACTTCCTCGAAGTTGCGCGCGCGCGCGGCGGGATCCTGCTCGCGCATGGGCGTCCGTTCCTGCGGGATGCTGCGTATCGTTCTCTTCTTCGCCATGAGTAGTTACCGTGTGCTGATACGTTGAGAAAGACCGGATTTTCCGTCTGTCGCGCCGTCGATCGATTTTTGCATCCGGCAGCCTTTTTCCCAGTGTTCGAGCGCGACGCGCTCCTCCTTGGTATAACGGCGCAGGCGCATCATCAGATCGTCGAAATCGACGAGATGACCGTCGAAATCCGGGCCGTCGACGCAGGCGAACATGACCTTGTCGCCCACCTTCACGCGGCACCCGCCGCACATCCCCGTGCCATCGACCATGATCGGATTCAGGCTGACCATGGTCTTGATCCTGTACGGACGGGTCGTCTCGGCGCAGCTCTTCATCATGATCGGCGGGCCGATGGCAATGACCTCATCGACGTCGGGATGCTTCCTGAGCGCCTGCTCGATGCCCGCGGTCACGCGCCCGTGCAGTCCGATCGAACCGTCGTCGCTGCAAATGATCAGCTCGTCGCAGATCGCGTCGAATTTGTCCTGCCAGAAGACCAGATCCTTGGTGCGGAAACCGATCACGCCGATGACGTAGGCCCCGCCTTCCTTGAGCGCGCGGGCTTGCGGATAGATCGGCGCAACGCCCAGGCCGCCGCCGACGCAGATGACCTTTTTGGCATGTGAGGCAAGCGTGGGAATGCCCATCGGCCCGACCAGCCCATACAGCGACGCGCCGACCTTGCACTCTTGCTGCATCTGCCGGGTCGTCTTGCCGACGGCCTGGATGACCAGGGTGATGGTTCCCTTTTCCCGATCGAAATCGGCAATGGTCAACGGCACCCGCTCGCCGTGCTCGCTGAACATCACGACCACGAACTGTCCCGGTTTGGCCGCCCTGGCCATCATCGGGTGGCGGACCTCCAGCAGATAAGTGACGTCTGAAAAATCCTCGCGTTTCACGATTTCATAGTTTGACATAGGCCATACTCTCAACTCCCCTGACAACCGTGGGGGTAGGTGGGGAAAAGGACGGACACGGCAGAGACAGACGCGCCGCAAACGCGAGGCTCCCGGCGAAGGGCGTTTTACCGCGTCTGAAGATCGTCGTTGGCGACACGATTGACCTTTGCTGTCTGACCGATTGACAAAACACACGGCAACCCCGAGGGGCGACATCGAGAGCCTGGTCGTGAGCCACAGGAATCAAGTCCATCTTGCGTCCCGATTGCGAAAGGCGCTTGCGATTCCCGCCGACTCGCCCTTTTTCTCTCTCTGTCCCGCCGTTTGCCATGCGACATGGCCGCTATTTTTAATTGCAATGAATGCTCGGGGCAAATGAAAGATATTCATAAGATATTGCGTTTTTAGAACCAAGTGCCTCGTCCAGACGGAAAAAAACGCGCCTCGTCCCGATCCTGATCGATAAGTTTATATTTAACAAATAGTTATGTAATTGCTTACTTTTTGGAATTGAGAATTGTTATTTATTCGATCTATCCAGACGGACTCATTTTTTCTTCCTCGGCCGCCGGGCGCCGGAAATGCCGTCCTCGTTTCCGCCCCTGTCCGTGGCAGACGAGTCGCGGCGAAAGGGAAGGGGGGTCATCGAGAGGCCGGGCGCGAAACAAAAACGGCCACGCCTTTCGTGAAGCGTGACCGTCTGGCGAAGAGTGCTTGTGTGGCGCGGGTGGCTTGCTCTAAACGGCGTCGGCCACGAAGACGGTCATGCCGACGACGCGAATACCGGCGTATTTGGACTCGTTTCTGGCAATCCAAGTATCAACCGCATCCAGCGTCAGGTGGGAAGCGAGGACTTGTCCGGTACGTTTGTTCACGACGGAATACATGGTTCGATCCTTTCTATCTGATTTGACCAGTCTTGCACTGAAGCAGCAACGTTTCCCGCCATCAGCGCCGAACCTGCCCGGGCGTGACCGGCCGGGCAAAGAGTTGGCCAGTATCGCCCCAAAAAAAATCCCACACCGTCCGGCATGGGATTCAAAATCCCATCGATGCGATGGGTCAGGGAGGGTCAAACGTTGCCGGCGGGAGGCGCCGAAGCAACGGGGGACATGATAGGAATTTCCGAAGCGGATGTCTGTTGGACATGTATGGTGTTTACGTAACGGAATGTAACTGTCTGTACGGTTCAGAGGATTTCAGAAGACAGTGCTTGGAGAGGACAGAAGACAGAGAAACCGAGCGCTCGGTTTTCTGTCCTCTGGACGGCGCGAAGCGCCGCAAGTTCATCTGTCTTCTGTCCTCTCCAACCTCTGTCCTCTGACCCCGAGCGCTCGGTTTTCTGTCCTCTGGACGGCGCGACAGCGCCGCAAACTCATCT
>JAITAJ010000222.1 GCA_031284185.1 Accumulibacter sp.
CGGAGGGCAGGAGAAGTTTGACAGATACGAGAGTCCATCAAGGAACTCCGAAGCGTGAGCCGCCAAGCACACGTGAAAGAGAATCAAGATGGACAAGCCTGAAAGCTCTCAAAAGCCAACTCCGGGAATGGGAACAAACCACTGAGCCAGACGAAGCAACTGCTTCTGTTTCCCTTTGGTGAACCGTCCCCAGACCTTCCCGTGGAAAGGATTATCCGGTGGGAGTGGATCGAATCCAACCATGAACCCTTCGTCACGAAGTTGCCGCGCCGTGAATCGCACCGAACCGATCCACGGCGGATTGGTAACGGATTCCATGGCATCAAAGGCCGGACTCTTCTATCTCGCGCCGAAGGTCAACCGAAAGCCCGCCGCCCTGTGCCGCTGGCGACGGAGTGAAAGTCATTGTGGAAACACGTTGACGACCATCTTTGTCCAGAATGACGTACTGCCCCGATATGCGCCGGATCACGCCGTCGCGAACAAGGATTCCAGGATGGTCGTGCGGTTCGGCTTACCCGGCGGCATTACGCGGCGGCGGCGATAACAAATCCTGGCTCCGTGATTTGTTCCATCCAGTCCGAAACAGCGGAAAAATCAGTCGTCAGGTTCTGCTCTTCGCATTCCTGCGTTTTACTGATTTCACGCCTCGCTCGACGGTATCTATTCTGGCGTCGGCGACATCGACGTCGCGCCGGAAAAGATTCGGGGCATGGTCGAGCGGGCCGGCGATTATTCGCGTCTGGCCGCCTCGCCGCGGACGATCCTGGAAAAGATCGGACTCACGCCGGGGATCGTCGAATTCAAAAAAAACCCCGCGCCTTGCTCAAGCGCGGGGTTTCTGGCCGGAGTGGGCCTCACGATCTTCCGGGCCGGGGAAACAGGCCGGGACGACCGATCTCCCCGGAGGCAAGGCCGTCAGGACATCACATCATGTCCATGCCGCCGCCCATGCCACCCATGCCGCCCATGCCGCCAGGCGCTACCGAAGCGGGTTTGTCCTCGACCAGCTCGGCCACCATGCAGTCGGTCGTGAGCATCAGGCCGGCGATCGAAGCGGCATTCTGCAACGCGGTGCGCGTCACCTTGGTCGGATCGAGAACACCCAGTTCGACCATGTCGCCATACTCGCCGGTCGTCGCGTTGAAACCATAATTGCCCTTGCCGTTGACCACGGCATTGACGACGACGGACGGCTCATTGCCGGCATTGGCGACGATTTCGCGCAGCGGCTGCTCGATGGCGCGCAGGACGATCTTGATGCCGGCTTCCTGATCGTGGTTATCGCCTTTCAGATTGCCGATGGCGGCGCGGGCGCGCAGCAACGCGACACCACCGCCGGCCACGATGCCTTCCTCGACGGCGGCGCGGGTGGCGTGCAGGGCGTCTTCGACGCGCGCCTTCTTCTCCTTCATCTCGACTTCGGTCGCCGCGCCGACCTTGATCAGGGCCACGCCGCCGGCCAGCTTGGCGACACGTTCCTGGAGTTTTTCCTTGTCGTAATCGGAGCTCGACTCTTCGATCTGTAGACGGATCTGCTTGACGCGGCCTTCGATATTGGCCGCCGTGCCTTCCCCATCGATGATCGTGGTATTTTCCTTGCCGATTTCGATGCGCTTGGCCTTGCCGAGTTCGGCCAGCGTCGCCTTTTCGAGGGTCAGGCCGACTTCTTCGGCGATGACCTGGCCGCCGGTCAGGATGGCGATGTCTTCCAGCATCGCCTTGCGGCGGTCGCCAAAGCCCGGCGCCTTGACGGCGCACGTCTTCAGGATGCCGCGGAGGTTGTTGACCACCAGGGTCGCCAGCGCCTCGCCTTCGACGTCTTCGGCAACGATCAGCAGCGGACGGCTGGCCTTGGCGACTTGTTCGAGCACCGGCAGCAGATCGCGGATGTTCGAGATCTTCTTGTCGAACAGGAGAACGTAGGGGTTTTCCAGGATGGCGATCTGCTTGTCGGGATTGTTGATGAAGTACGGCGACAGGTAGCCGCGGTCGAACTGCATCCCTTCGACGACTTCGAGTTCGTTGTTCAGCGACTTGCCGTCTTCGACGGTGATGACGCCTTCCTTGCCGACCTTCTCCATGGCCTGGGCGATGATGTCGCCGATCGAGGTATCGGAGTTGGCCGAAATCGAGCCGACCTGGGCAATTTCCTTGGTCGTCGAACAAGGCTTGGAGAGCGTCTTCAGCGCATCGACGGTGGCGAGCACGGCCTTGTCGATCCCGCGCTTCAGGTCCATCGGGTTCATGCCGGCGGCCACGTACTTCATGCCTTCACGCACGATCGACTGGGCGAGGACGGTGGCCGTGGTCGTGCCGTCGCCGGCGATGTCCGAGGTCTTGGAAGCCACTTCCTTGAGCATCTGCGCGCCCATGTTCATGAACTTGTCCTTCAGCTCGATCTCCTTGGCGACCGAAACGCCATCCTTGGTCACGGTCGGCGCGCCGAAAGAGCGTTCGAGAACCACGTTGCGGCCTTTCGGTCCAAGAGTGACCTTGACGGCGTCGGCCAGGATATTTACGCCTTCGACCATGCGGGTACGCGCGAAATCGCCAAATTTAACGTCTTTTGCTGCCATTGAAATACTCCTGAAAATTCGATGTTGAAATGGAATGGATTGGGATGCGGAGGTTCAGGGATGCGCTCAGGCTTCGACGACACCCATGATGTCTTCCTCGCGCATGACCAGCAGTTCCTCGCCGTCGACCTTGACGGTCTGGCCGGAATACTTGCCGAACAGGACCCGGTCGTCGACCTTGACGTCCATCGCCACATGCTTGCCGTTTTCATCACGCTTGCCGGGACCGACCGCGAGAATCTTGCCCTGATCGGGTTTTTCCGTGGCATTGTCGGGAATGACGATTCCAGAAACCGTCTTGCGTTCCTCTTCGAGACGCTTGACGATCACGCGATCATGCAAAGGACGGATTTTCATGCATTTTCTCCTTGATTAAAGCACTGTTTTTTTAAAAACCGCCAATGACTCAGCCGACGGCCAGCCTACCGGCCCGCCGAACCATTAGCACTCACCGAAGTAGAGTGCTAATGATAAGCGCACCCTTTCGGATTTTCAAGAGCGCGAGCAACAAAATGCGGCGAGCCTCCAGAAGCCGCCAAGCGCCGGTGTCGGGTGTCATGCTTGCCGCGCGGCGGGAGGATGCTCCGGCGCCAACTCCTCGATGGCGGCGATCGGGACACTTCCGCTTGTCCCCGGAAGACCGGGGACGGCGCATCTGCCGGCGCGAATCATTCCGCCTTCCGAGCGCGCAGAATGCCGCGCGCGGCGCCGCAGCCGCTGCGCACGGCGCTTTCGAGCGTTGCCGGGTACTCGGCGAGCAGGTAATCGCCCGCCAGCCACAGGCCCCGCAAGGCGGTTTCCGCCGGCGGACGGGAGAGTCCGGGACGGCACGAGAAGGTGGCCCGCCGCTCGCGGATGACGCGATGCCACTTCGGTTCGGGCAGCGCCCGGCCGAGCGTTTCCTGTAATTCGCCATGCAGCGCGGCGGCGAGCGAATCGTTGTCGCGCTCGTCCCACGCGCCGCGCGCGCTGAGCACGCACCCCACGATGCCTTTCGCGTCGCCGGGCCGGCCGCGGTCGAATACCCACTGCCCCAGCGGGCCGCTCATGCCGAGCATGGGAAACGGCAGATGACCGAACGCGTCCGGGTAAGCGAGATAGACCGTACCGATGGGTTCAAAGCGGTAAGCCTCCAGCAAGGCGGCGATCCCGGAGGTTTCCGCGCGTTCCCGCAGCAGCCCGGCGGCGTGTTGCGGCGCGGTGGCGATCACCACGTGCCCGAACGGCTCGCCATCGATGGCGAGCGGCCACTCGATGCGCTCGACGCGGGTGGATAGGCGGATTTCTCCGCCGCGAGCGCCGACGAAGCGGGCCGCGGCATCGGGAAAGAGGCGCCCGAGGTCGGCGCGTTGCAACAGCAAGTCACTGTTTTCCCGCGCGCCGTCGAGAACGTCGCGCAGCACATTGGCGAAAATTTGCGCCGAGGCCCGCTCGGGCGCGGTGTTGAGCGCCGCCAGACAGAGCGGCTCCCACACGAGGCGGCGGAAACTCCCCCCCTGCCGATGGCGGTCGAACAGTGCTGCGGCGGAAACGTCGTCGGCGAGACGGTAAGCGCTCGCCTGCAAGGCGCGAATGAAACGGAAGGCGGCCAGCCTTTCTCCCGGCGGGCAGGCCCTGGCCGCCAGCAGTCCCAGCGCCAGGTGGAACGGAGCGGGCAAGCGCGGCAGGCGGACTCGGAAACCTTCGCGTGGATAATT
>JAITAJ010000229.1 GCA_031284185.1 Accumulibacter sp.
TACGCCGCCGTCTGGATGTCCTCGTCGCTTGCTCGCCCCAACCCATGCGCTGAACCCGAGCGCCCGGTTTTTCCATCCCCCCCGGCGCGACAGCGCCGCAAGCTCATCTGTCTTCTGTCTTCTCTAACCGCTGTCCTCTGAACCCTGTCCTCTGACCCTCTGTCCTCTGGATTCTGAACAGTGGGATAATCCCCCCTCTCTGATCATCGTTGCCGCCGTTCGCTCACCGTACTTTCGTGAATCACATGGATCATCAGCCGCCGCCGTTCTTCAAACGCGGGCCGGCACCGCTGGCGCGTCTGTCGTTCTACGCCATGCTTTCGCTGGCCCTGCTGTTCTTCGACTTGCGCTTCCAGACACTGGAACTGCTGCGCCAGGGCGTGTCCCTGTTCACCTACCCGGTTCAGCAGGTGGCGCAAGCGCCGATCGATTTTTTCCGGAAATCGGCCAAGTATTTTTCCACCCTCTCCACCCTCGAACAGGAAAATACGTTCTTGAAACGCGCCCGCCTGCTCAGCGCCGAAACCCTTCTGCGCACGCGGCAACTCGAAGCCGAGAACCAGCGCCTGCGCCGCTTGCTCGAAGTACGCGAACAACAAAAGATCAGCGGCCGCGTGGCACAGATCATCTACGCGCCGCGCGATCCGTTCTCGCGGCGCGTGGTCGTCGACAAGGGGCAACAGGATCGGCTCTCGCCCGGACAGCCGGTCGTCGACGACGCGGGCATCATCGGCCAGGTGACCCGCGTATTCCCCTTCGTCTCCGAGATCACGCTGATCACCGACAAGGATCAGGCCGTTCCGATCCAGATTCTGCGAACCGGACAGCGCTCGGTCGTGTTCGGCCTGGGCGACGGACGGCTCGAACTCCGCTTTCTGCCGACCAACGCCGACGTGCAGAATGACGACCTGCTGATGACTTCGGGACTCGACGGCGTTTTTCCGCGCGGCTTGCCAGTGGCCCGCGTTTCCCACATCGAACGCGACATTTCCTATACTTTCGCCCGCATCTATTGCCTGCCGCTCGCCGGGGTCGAAAACTTCGGCGAGGTCATGGTGCTCGATCCGCGCGAAGCGCTGACCATTCCCGAACAGATGAAACAGCCTCTCGCGCCTGCCCAGACCGGGAAACCCGGCATCAAACGCCGACTGAAAATGGAGTGAGCCCATGCCGCCGACTTCCCACTCGCGCATTCTCTTGCCTGTCCGCCCCTGGTTCATCGCCGCCAGCCTGTTCGCCGCGCTGCTGCTGAATTTCCTGCCGACCTCGGATTGGTCGTGGATGCCCGACTGGGTGGCGCTGGTGCTCATCTTCTGGAGCATCCACGAACCCCGGCGGGTCGGCATGGGCGCCGGTTTTCTGCTCGGACTGATCATGGACGTGGCCGACGCCAGCCTGTTCGGACAGCACGCGCTGGCCTACGTTCTCGCTACCTACGCCGGCGCCGCCATCGCCCGGCGGGTTTCGTGGTTCTCGCTCGACAAGCAGGCGCTGCACGTGCTGCCCCTGCTGCTCATGGTGCAGGGCGTGCAGTTCCTGGTTCGCGCGATGCCCGACGTCGCGCTGCCCGGCCTCTCTTACTTCCTCGGTCCCCTCGTCGGCGCGGCGCTGTGGCTGCCGCTGACCTTCCTGCTCCTGCTGCCGCAGCATCAGCCGGAACAACACGACGAGAACCGTCCGATCTGAAGACCCTTCCATGCTGATCCGCTTCATCTCACCCAACCCGCAGGACAGCGAGCTCGCGCGCTTCCGCTTTCGCGTCGCCTTCGCGGCCGGCACGATATTGCTGGCCTTTTCGCTGCTGCTCGGGCGCTTCACCTTTCTGCAGGTGTTCCAGCACGAGTATTACACCACCCGCGCCGAGAACAATCGCATCACCTTCATCCCGCTTCCCCCCAGTCGCGGCATCATCGAGGATCGCAACGGGGTCGTCCTGGCGCGCAACTATTCGGCCTTCACCCTGGAAATCACGCCATCGAAGATCGAGAATCTCGATCAGACGATCGAGTCGCTCGATGAATTGATCGAGATCATGCCCAAGGACAGACGGCGTTTCCGCAAGCTGGCCGAGGAAAGCCGGTCGTTCGACAGCCTGCCGATCCGCACGCGCCTGACCGACGAGGAGGTGGCCCGCTTCGCCGCCAACCGCTACCGTTTCCCCGGCGTCGAGGTCAAGGCGCGTCTGTTCCGCCAGTATCCGCTCGGTTCGGTCGGCGCTCATGCCATCGGCTACATCAACCGCATCAACAAGGCCGATCTGGAGATCATCGAGGAAAACGGGCAGACTTCCAACTACAAGGGAACCGAACATTTCGGGAAGACCGGCCTGGAAAAGAACTATGAATTCCAGTTGCACGGCGAGACGGGCTACGAGAAGGTGGAAACGGACGCCGGCGGCCGCCCGGTGCGCAGCCTGTCGCGCAACGCGCCGATTTCCGGCAACAAGCTGACTCTGACGCTCGACATCCGCTTGCAGGAAATGGCGGAGAAGGCTTTCGGCGACTGGCGCGGCGCCCTGGTGGCCATCGAACCGTCGACCGGCGGCATCCTGGCGCTGGTGTCGACGCCGAGCTTCGATTCCAATCTGTTCATCGACGGCATCAGCTCCGAGGACTGGGATCAGCTCAACAACTCGCCGAACCGCCCGATGCTCAACCGCGCCGTCAACGGCGCCTATCCCATCGGTTCGACCTTCAAGCCGTTCATGGCGATGGCGGCGCTGGAGACCGGCAAGCGCACGCCGAACCAGTCCTTCTTCGATCCCGGCTTCTTCACCTTCGGCGGGCACACCTTCCGCGACGAGAAGCGGGGCGGACACGGCATGGTCAACATGTACAAGTCGATCGTGCATTCCTGCGATACCTATTACTACATGCTGGCCAACGACCTGGGCATCGACGCCATCGCGCGCTTCATGAAGCCGGTCGGCTTCGGCAGCAAGACCGGCATCGACATCGACGGCGAATCGGAAGGCGTATTGCCTTCGCCGGAATGGAAGCGGCGCCGCTTCAAACGTTCCGCGCAACAGAAGTGGTTCGGCGGCGATACCATCTCCATCGGCATCGGTCAGGGTTACACGGCCTACACGCCGGTCCAGCTGGCACAGGCCGTGGCGGCCCTGGCCAACGACCTGGGCATCGACGCCATCGCGCGCTTCATGAAGCCGATCGGCTTCGGCAGCAAGACCGGCATCGACATCGACGGCGAATCGGAGGGCGTGCTGCCTTCGCCGGAATGGAAACGGCGCCGCTTCAAACGCCCCGAACAGCAGAAGTGGTTCGGCGGCGATACCATCTCCATCGGCATCGGCCAGGGTTACAATGCCTATACGCCGATCCAGCTGGCACAGGCCGTGGCGGCTCTGGCCAACGACGGCGTGCTGTTTCGCCCGCATCTGGTCAAATACGTCACCGACAGCCGCAGCGGGGAGAATACGATGATCGAGGCGGAACCCTTGCGGATACTGCCCTGGAAAAAGCAGAACATCGATTTCGTCAAAAAGGCGATGGTCGGCGTCAACAAGGAGGGCACCGGCGCCCGCGCCTTCGCCGACGCCGAATACGTTTCCGGCGGGAAGACCGGCACGGCACAGGTATTCAGCCTGAAAGGCACCGACTACAAGGCGCGCAAGCTCAGGCAGGAACTGCGCGATCATGCGCTGTTCATCGCCTTCGCGCCGGCGGAACGGCCCCGGATCGCCCTGGTCGTGCTCGTCGAGAACGGCGGCTTCGGGGCGCAGTCGGCGGCGCCGATCGCGCGCATGGTGCTGGATTACTATCTGCTCGGCAAGCAGGAAAGCGGTCCGGCCAAGGAGGACGAGGCCGCCGTGGAAAGCGACGAGGACGAGGAGTAAGGATGCTTCCGCCGATGCTTCAGCGCTTCCGCAAGCGCCTCGTCGAAAACATCGATGGGCCGCTGCTGGCCGTCACGCTGGCCATCATGGCCTTCGGCCTGGCCACCATCTACAGCGCCACGGTCTACGCCAGCGATCGCACCGTCGCGCAGCTGATGAACCTGGGCGTCGGCCTGCTGGCGATGTGGCTCATCGCCCAGACGCCGCCGCAGAAGCTGATGCGCTTCGCCGTGCCGCTCTACGTCGTCGGCGTGACGCTGCTGCTGCTCGTCTTTCCGTTCGGCGTCAAGGTCAATGGCGCCCGGCGCTGGCTGTCGCTCGGCCTCATCCGCATCCAGCCGGCGGAAATCCTCAAGATCGCCATGCCGCTGATGCTCGCCTGGTATTTCCACAAGAACGAGGCCGTGCTGAGAATCCGCCATTACGCGGTCGCCGGCCTGCTGCTCATCGTCCCGTTCGCCCTGATCGCCAAGCAGCCCGATCTCGGCACGGCCATCCTGGTCGGCGCGGCGGGCTTCTACGTCATCTTCTTCGCCGGGCTTCCCTGGAAGATCATCATCGGCATGATCGCCGCGGGCGTCGCCACGACGCCCCTGGTCTGGAGCCTGCTGCGCGACTACCAGCGCCGACGGATACTGACGCTGATCGATCCGACCACCGATCCGCTCGGCGCCGGCTATCACATCATCCAGTCCACCATCGCCATCGGTTCCGGCGGCCCCTTCGGCATGGGCTGGTTGCAGGGCACGCAGACGCACCTGGAATTCATCCCGGAGCGGCACACCGATTTCATTTTCGCGGTGTTTTCCGAGGAGCGCGGACTGGTCGGCAACGGCATCCTGCTGATTCTCTACCTGTCGCTGATCGCCCGCGGGCTGATGATCGCGGCCAGCGCTTCCACCCTGTTCGCCCGCGTGCTGGCCGGTTCGATCACGCTCAGTTTCTTCACCTACGTGTTCGTCAACATGGGCATGGTCAGCGGCATCCTGCCGGTGGTCGGCGTGCCGCTGCCCTTCATGAGTTATGGCGGCACGGCGCTGGTCACGCTGTTCATCGGCGTCGGCATCCTGATGAGCATCCAGTCGCACCGGATGCTGTTGAAGAAATAGACTTTTCCGCGAGGATGGCAAGGTGGGAAAAACGGAACGGCATCTGCTATCCGGCGCAATCGCCCTCTCGTTTCTCCTGTTCGCCGGATGCGGCGGGCAGCCCGCGCGCGACCCGTCCGCGCCGCGCAGGCCCGGCGCCGTCACGCAGAAGCGCGGCGGCGCCTACTACAAGGACGACGGCCCGGCCAACGAGATTCCCGCCAACCTCGACCGCATTCCCGATGCCCAGCCGCGCCTGGAACCGCTGCATCGCGGCGCCAACCGCCCCTATGTCGTGCTCGGACGATCCTACGTGCCCAACACGACCCTGAAACCCATGCGCCAGCGCGGTATCGCCAGTTGGTACGGCAGAAAGTTCCACGGCCAGAAGACCTCGATCGGCGAACGCTACGACATGTTCGCCATGACCGCCGCGCATCCGACGCTGGCGCTTCCCTCTTATGCGCGCGTGACCAACTTGGGCAATGGGAAATCGGTGGTGGTGCGCGTGATCGATCGCGGCCCCTTCCATGCCGACCGGATCATCGACCTATCCTATGCCGCCGCGTATCGTCTCGGCTACGTCAACGACGGCAGCGCGCGGGTCGAAGTCGAGACTCTGTTGCCGACCGATTCGACCTCGCCGCTCTATGCCAGCGCCCCGGCGCCGATTCTGCCGCCCAAGCCGGCGGCGCCCGATTCCCGGCACGATGAATTCGAGGCGCTCATGGCGCAGCTCGCGCAGCGGACGGTGGACGGCGGCGCAAGCGAAACCGGCGAACCGGCGTCGGATGCCGGGACCAAGGGCATATTTCTGCAACTTGGCGCCTTCTCCAGCGAGGAGAATGCCGAGAATCTGCGCGCCCACCTGACGCGCGAACTCGACTGGCTAGAGGAAAGCCTCCGGATTCAGGCCGGCGACGGCATTTATCGCGTGCGGCTCGGCCCATACGCCAGCCGCGCGGACGCCTCGGCGGTCGCGGAAAGGATCCGCGCCGCGCTCGGTTCCAGAGGACAGATTACGGAGGATAGGTGACAGAGGACAGAGGATAGAGAGGACAGAAGACAGATGAGCTTGCGGCGCTTCGCGCCGGGTGGGGGAGGGGAAACCGGGCGCTCAGGTTCGGAGGACAGAGGACAGAAGTTTCAGAAGACAGAGAAACAGAGTGCTTGGTTTTTCGTTCCTCATCCGGCGCGAAGCGTCGCAAGCTCATCTGTCATCTGTCTTCTCAAGTCTCTGTCCTCTGAAGAGCACTGCCGCCAGCGTTGGCGCCGAAAGGATCGCCTCACCCCAGGCGTCGAGTTCGTCCTGCGTCGCGCGGGAGAGCCGCTCGATGACCTCCGGCGGCAATTTGCCAAAACGGAGTTTCAACTGTTTGGACAGAATATTGGCCTGACCTTCCAGCCGGCCTTCGACTCGGCCTTCGACCCGGCCTTCAACTCGCCCTTCGACTCGGCCTTGCTGCATACCTTGCTGCATACCTTGCTTCACCCCTCTTTGGGTGGCTTCGTCAAACCAGGATTCGATGCGTTCGGCAAG
>JAITAJ010000037.1 GCA_031284185.1 Accumulibacter sp.
CCGTCTTCTGTTTTATCAAATCTCTGAAACTGTCTTCTCAAATTTCTGAAACTGTCCTCTGAAAATGCCCATCCGTTACCTCATCCTCGTCCTGACGACTCGTTGCAAGCTGAGCTGCCGATGCTGCCACAATGGTGATACGCTTGGAACATATCAGAGGACAGAGGTTTGAGAGGGCAGAAGACAGAGAAACCGAGCGCTCGGTTTTTCCTCCTTCCCCCGGCGCGAAGCGCCCAGGTCAGAGGACAGAGGCTTGAGAGGACAGAAGACAGAAAAATCGAGCGCCCGGTTTTTCCTCCTTTCCCCGGCGCGAAGCACCCAGGTCAGAGGACAGAGGCTTGAGAGGACAGAAGACAGAGAAACCGAGCGCTGGGTTTTTCCACCCCACCCGGCGCGAAGCGCCGCAACCGATCTGTCTCCTGTCCTCTCTATTTTCTGTCCTCTGAAAACGGCACGACGTAGTTGACGCGCGTCGGGAAGGCCACCTGGGCACCGTGGCGATCGATGATTCCGGCGATTTTCAGCAGCGCGTCCTGCTTGACTTCGTGGAACTCGACAAAGGTCGTGGCGCGGGTGAAGGCATAGATCGTGATGTCGAGCGAGGATTCGTTGAACTGGGAGAAGTTCACGACCAGGTTCTGGTCCGGGTCGATTCCAGGGTGCGCGCGCAGCATGGCGCGGATGTCCTCGGCGATGCCCGCGACTTCACCGATGTCGTCGTAACGCACACCGACGATCTCGTTGATGCGGCGATGGGTCATCCGCGACGGATTCTCGACGGCAATGGTGGCGAACACCGAATTGGGCACGTAGAGCGGTCGCTTGTCGGGAGTGCGGATGCGCGTCAGCCGCCAGCCGATCGCCTCGACCGTGCCTTCGATCTGCCTGTCGGGCGAACGTATCCAATCGCCGACGGCGAACGGGCGATCGAAGTAGATCATCAGACTGCCGAAGAAGTTGGCGAGCAGATCCTTGGCCGCGAAACCGATGGCGATACCACCGATGCCGCCGAAGGCCAGCACGCCTTCGATCGAGAAACCCAGGCTCTGCAAGGCCACCAGGAAGGTTGCGATGAGTACCGCGATGCGCAGCAGTTGGCTGATGGCCTCGGCCGTGGTGCGGTCGACGTCCTCGCCGCACTCGATCCACCGCTCGATCAGCACCTCTTTGGCATTGCCGATGAAACGCACCAGGAACCAGCCCAGGCAGGCGATCACCCCGATCGTGCGCACGGGATGGACGACCGCGAGAATGGCGGCATCCGTCCGCCCCTGCACCAGTTGCCCCGCGAAGGAGATGCCGACCACCCAGGCCAGGGCGAGCAGCGGCTGGCGGGCAGCCGCCACCACGGAGAGTTCCAGCAGGGTGTTCGTCGTCATGGCGCTGTCTATCTTGCTGAAGCGCAGCAAGACCCGGCGCGCCACGAAATTGAAGATCACGATCGCCAGCACGATGAGCAGGATATGCAGCCCGAGTATCGCCGCTTCGTCCCCGTCGGTCAGTTTCGTCAGCCAGATTTCAAATCGTTTCATGAGGCCACCTCTTCAAGCATCCATTGGCGAGCATTCTACCGAAACACGTTTCCGAAGACTAAAAAGCTGGCCGAACCCTCGCCGCGCCGATCCCGCCGTGCTCCCGGGCGCGCGCGTTTCCAGCCGCCCGGGGCGAGTCAGGCGCGACGACCGGCCTTGAGGATCGCTTCGCTGTCGATCCAGTCGCGCTCGCCGGCCATTTCGAGCATCCGCCGGATATTGCGGCGACGCATGAAGATCGACAGCGGAGGACGATAGACGCGCAGATCGGAAAAATCGATCAGCCCAAGCTCGCCGGCGGGCGTCAGAACGACGTTGCCCAGATGCAGCGAGCGGAAATAGATGCCGAGGGAATGCAGGTGAATGACGAAATCGGTGAACAGGCGCTTGGTCCGGCGTTCGCTTTCGGCGTCGAGTCCGCGCTGGAGCAAGGCGCGCAGGGTCACGCCTTCGAGCGGCCAGTACCGCACGGCGTCCCGCTGTACCGATGGAATGCGCAGCGCGGCGACCACACGCGAAGCAGGAATTTCGTCCCCCCCCCCCCCCAGAGGAAGAATCGGCGGCAATCACGCGCGGGACCGGAATCCCGCGCAAGGAGAGCGCTTCCGCGTTATCCACGAAACGCCGGGCATACGGATACCACATCGCCGAACTGAGCAGCCGCTTGCGCCGGAACAGCTTGAGGAAGCTGCCATCGGCCAGGCGCAGTACCTTCTTGCCATGCCGGTCGGATTCGATCGTCTCGGCGCCGGCCACCAGCGCCAAGAAATCCTCGTGTTCCATGATTTTCAGTCCGCGCGTCATTCGATCTTCGGCAAATGGGCATCGAGCCAGCGATGGAGCGCCGAATCCGCCGGCCAGTTGCGCAGAAAGCGCGCGCGGTCGCGCCGCCAGCCGCGCGCGAAGGTTGCGCCGCTCCGATGCTGGATCATGGCGTCGAGGTCGATGAGCACGAGACGCCGGTCGTGCCACAAAAAATTCGTCGCCTTCATGTCGCCATGCGTGATTTTCAGGCGGAAAAGCCGCTCGAAGAGCGCCGTGATCGCCGCCGCTTCGTCCGCGTCCGGCTCGCGTCCGGGCGAAAGATGCCGCGTGAGATCGTTCCCCGGACAGAATCCGGTGATCAGAAAGGCGCGTCGCCGCAATGGCCCGGCCCGTTCCTCGATCAAGGCCAGCGGCGCGGGCGTCGGGATGCCGTGGAACGCCAGCCGGTGCCCGGCCAGCCAGGCGCGCCACGCCCGGCTCGGACGCCAGCAGCGTGACAGGGCGTGAGCCAGACCCTTCAGGTTGTAGCGCTTGACCACCAGCGATCGCCCCTCCACCTCGACACGGGCGACGGTGCAGGTATTGCCGTCCTTGAGCGGATGGCCTCGCGCGATCGCCGCGTCCGGCGCGTCGATCAGCGCTCTCAGCGCCTCGTCTTCTTCTCGAACGACCGACGAAAACAGGCGGGCCGTGCGGCGCACGGCGAACTGGCTGCAATCGCGCAAAGTCTTGCCGAGAAAATGCGCAAGACGCCGCGTCCGCGCCCGCTCCACCGCCTCCAGCAGCGTTTCACGGTCGAAGCGCAAGCGCGCCCGTTCCGGCGCGTATGCCGCCAGCAAGGCATCGGCGCGGGATTCCCAGGCCAGCGGCAACTGGGCGAACAAGAGCGCCAGATTGTCCAGGGCCTGTTTTCCGTCCCGCAGACGTTCCACGCCGTCGCCGTCGATGAAGAACAGCCGGCCCGCGCATTCCAGAAAATTGCCGGGATGCGGGTCCGTCTGGACGAGTCCCGCCGCGTGCAGGCGTCCAAGCAGCGCGAATGCCGGGCGCAGCGCGTCCAGAGACCGCGCGTCGTCCGGCGGCGGGTCTTCCGCGGACCACCGATCGGCCAGCGTGCGCGACGCTTCGAGAAACTCGGTCATCAGGAAGTACCCGCCCCCGTCGAGCCGTCCGGCGCCGGCCACTTCCGGCGTGGGCAGGCCGGCTTCGCGCAGAAGCGCCAGCCCTTGCCGTTCGCGCGCCCAGTGACGGCCACCGCTTCGAGACACGAACAGCTTGACCAGCACGCGCCGGTCGCGCCAGCGCGCCTCGCCGACGAGACGCTTGCCCGGCAGCACGCGCAGAAGGCGCAACACGGCAATGTCTTCGCCATCGGCGCCGCGCGCCCGGAAAGGCGTCGCCGGCCCGCGCCCGGACCGGGCCAGCTCATCGGACGACAGGCAAGGAAGTGGCGATTCGGCGGGGAAGGCCGTCATTCCCGTCCCTCGAAGCGTTCGACGCGCGGCGGCGCGAGCCTGTCTCCGGCGACGCCGTTCGGTTCCGGGCCGAGCCACCGGAAACTCATGCCGCCCCCCGGAAGTATTTGCGCAGATAGCGTTCACGCAAACGTTCCGCTTCGCCGGCAAGCCATTCCAGCAAGGCTCGCTCATCGCGCAGTATCTCGCGCAGCGGGCGATCGAAGTAGCCTTTCAGGAAACGGAACACATCGCGGCGGGTCAGCCCGATGTCCAGGGCCGAGAAGTACAGCGCGGCGAGGTCCTTGTCGCGCCAGCGCCGGGGCGTCTTCCGGCGAAGCTGCGCGCGGTGCAGGTCGATCAGCGACAGTTTCAGGCGCTCCGGCGCGGGCGCGGGATCGAGATGCAGCAGAAAATGGCAGAGATAGAAATCGCGGTGGTTGACGCCGCCGCCATGTATGCGCCGCGCCATGTCGGCGACGCGCCCAAGCAGCGCGCGCTTCATCGCCGGCGCCGGCGGATCGTCCGGCCAGCCGCGGCAGAAGTCCTCCAGGCTGATCGTCGGCGCCAGTTCCTCGGTGATGAGGAACGAATGCCGCGTCGCCGGATCGAGACCGCGCTGCCCGAACGCGACGCCGCGCATGGTATCGACGCCGAGTTGCCCGAGCCGCGCCATCGCCCGCCATTCGTTTTCGGCGCCGAGCACCGGCGGGCGCAGACACAGCAGGTTCTTGACGATCTCGGCCCAGCCGACGCCGCGATGAATCTTGACGAAGTAAACCCGCCCGGCGACTTCGGCGCGCAGCGTGCGGCGCGCTCCCAGCTCACGGAACACCTCTCCGCTCAGCGCCTCGACGGCGGCGAAGGGATCGCGCCCGGCCCACAGCGAGCGGAACGGCTCGTCGAGGATCAGCGCCGGAAGGCTCATGCGCGGCCTCCGAGGATCAGATCGGCGGCGCGCTCGGCGTTATCGTAAATATCCGCCGTTTCGGCAAACCGCAGCGCGTTCGTCCGCCAGCGCTCGCGCGCCGCCGGGTCGGACAGCATCCGCCCGAGCGCGTCGTTCAGGGTTTCCTGAGCGAAAGGTTCGGCGATGACCCGGCCGCCGCCGGCCTCCTCGACGTAATGCGCGTAACCGCATACCGCGGTCGTCAGCACCGGCAGACCGGCCACCAGGGCTTCGAGCAGCACGGTGCCGGTGTTCTCGTTGTACGCCGGATGAATCAGCAGGTCGGCGCCGAGCAGGAGGCGCGGGATGTCATCGCGTCCCGGCAGGATGGCGACACGTCCGGCGATGCCGAGCGAACGGGCCAGGCGCAGAAACGGCGCCGGATCGTCCTGACCGACGGCCATCAGCCGCGCGCGCGCGCGCAGCGCCTCCGGCAGACCGGAGAGCGCCCTCAGACTGCGGTCGAGTCCTTTCGTCCTGAAGCCCGAACCGATCTGCAAAATCAGCAGATCATCCTCGCCCAGGGCGAACTCGCGCCGGAAATCCAGGCGAATTCCGGCGGCATCGGGCGGCGCGCGGCGATCGCGGGAGATGCCGGGCGGCAGCGGATGGAAGCGCCGTTTCGGCGTACCGTAGTGTTTCTCGAAAAATACCTGCTGCGCCGGCGAGATCATCAGGATTTCGGTCCGGCTTTCCGGCGCGAACACGGCGCGCTCGCAGGCGGCGAAGTGGCGGTAGCGCCTGCCGAGCCTGTACAGCGAATTGCGCGAGGCGCGCGCCATTTCCTCATAGCAGGGATCGGCGGCGAAATAGACGTCGAGTCCCGGCATCTTGTTGAACCCGATCACGCGATCGGCTGGACGGACGGCAAGATCGCGCGCCACCCAGTCGCCGAAGCGGGCATAGCGGCGCGTGTTGCTGAACGCGCTCACGGGCACGACGACGAGCTCGAATCCGTCCGGGACCTCACCCTTCCATTCGAGCGCGTAAACCCGGATCGCGTGCCCGCGTGACCGGCAGGCCAGCGCAATGCGCAGGAAATCGCGCTGCAAGCCGCCGAACGGGAAATATTTGTAGAGGCAAAAGGCGAGTCGCATCAATCTCTTTCCGGCGGCGCCCCGGCGCCCCGCGGACGCTTGTAACGGTTGTAGCCCCACAGATATTGCTCCGGGCATTGCAGAATCAGGCGTTCGATCTCCTGATTGATGCGCCGGGCGCGCTCTTCGAGCGACCCCTCGATCGGCGGCGAGGGCGCTTGCAGACGCACGTGATAGCCGGCGCCGCCGGGCAGCCGCTCGGCCCAGATCATGAGCACCGCCGCGCCGCTTTGACTGAGCCTCGCGGCCAGGGTCATGGTATAGGCGGGCCGACCGAAAAAATCCAGCCAGCGCCCTTCACCGTGTTTCGGCGCCTGATCCGGCAACATGCCCACCGCCTCGCCGCGTTTGAGCGCCCTGAACAACGCGCGCACACCGGAAAGGTCGGTCGGCGCGATATGCAGTTGCGCGCGCGCGCGCCCCGTCTCGATCACGCGCTGCAGCCAGCGCTGTTTGGGCGGACGGTAAAGCACGGTGATCGGCGCGCGCGTCGACAGGTATTGCGCGGTGATCTCGAAACAGCCCAGATGCGCCGTGAGATACAGGACACCCTTGCCCGCGCGCATGGCCGCCTCCGCCAGTTCCCAACCGGAAACCCTGACCACCCGGGCTGCGACCTCGTCGAGCGGTCGCAGCCAGATTTTCGGCAATTCGAGGGATTGCCGGCCGGCATTGGCCACGGCGGCCTTCCACGCCCGGCGCTCGCCGCTCCCCAGGGCCAGCCGCAGATTCTCGCGCATGTTGCGGCGATAGGTCGGTGAAAACAGCCACGACAGCCAGCCGGCCACGCCGCCGAGGCGGTGCAGCCAGGCCAGCGGCAAATGGCTCAGCAAGCGAAAGACCAGGATCAAGCCATCACTCCGATGAAACGATGACCGGGCTTGACTCAAGCCCGGCGAAAAAGTAGGATTATCCCATTCGCCGAGTTAATCAGGACAACTTGCAGGGCGAAAGATGCCGGAACGGGCATCGCGAAATACTGCTAAAGCGTCGTCTGCTCGAACCCCGGAGCCGGCAGCGCCGATAAACCGGGGTTTTTCATTGGAGCAGATGATATGTCGAAAGAGTACCTGTTCACTTCGGAATCCGTCAGCGAAGGACATCCCGACAAAGTCGCCGACCAGATTTCGGACGCTGTCCTCGATGCCGTTCTGGCGGAGGACCCGCATGGCCGCGTCGCCTGCGAGACTCTGGTGTCCACCGGCCTCGTGGTCGTTGCCGGAGAAATCACCACCAGAGCGCACATCAACTACCGCGAGATCGCCCAGGACGCCGTCCGCCGGATCGGCTACGACGATTCCGAGATCGGTTTCGATTACAAGAGCTGCGCCATCCTCACCGCGATCAACCGCCAGTCATCGGACATCGCTCAGGGCGTCAACGAAGGCCAGGGGATCGACCTCGATCAGGGCGCCGGCGACCAGGGGCTGATGTTCGGCTACGCCTGCCGGGAAACTCCCGTGCTGATGCCCTTCCCGATCCACTACGCGCACCGCCTCATGCAGCGCCAGGCCGAAGTGCGCAAGGATGGCCGCCTGCCGTGGCTGCGGCCCGACGCCAAGAGCCAGATCTCGGTGCGCTATGTCGACGGCAGGCCGGCGGACATCGACACCGTCGTCGTGTCCACCCAGCATGACCCGGACGTGTCGCACGCCCAGATTTCCGAAGCGGTGATCGAGGAAATCATCAAGCCGGTATTGCCCAGGGAGATGCTGACCGGCAAGACCCGCTATCTCATCAATCCGACCGGGCGTTTCGTCGTTGGCGGTCCGCACGGCGACAGCGGACTGACCGGGCGCAAGATCATCGTCGACACTTACGGCGGCACCGCGCGCCACGGCGGCGGCGCCTTTTCCGGGAAAGACCCGTCGAAGGTCGACCGGTCGGCCGCGTATGCGGCGCGCCATGTCGCCAAGAACGTCGTCGCGGCTGGTCTGGCCGAGCGTTGCGAAGTGCAGATCGCCTATGCCATCGGCGTCGCCAAGCCGGTTTCCCTGATGGTCGAGACATTCGGCACCGGGCGGATCGCCGACGGAAAGATCGTCGAATTGATCGACAGGCATTTCGATCTGCGCCCGAAGGGCATCATCCAGGCGCTCGACCTGCTTCGCCCGATCTACGCCAAGACGGCGACCTACGGGCATTTTGGCCGCGAAGAGCCGGAGTTCACCTGGGAAGCCATCGACAAGGCCGACGTGTTACGGGCCGACGCCAGACTCTGAGGGGGGATCAGAAGACAGAAGGACAGAAGACAGAGGACAGAAGACAGAGGACAGAGGACAGAGAACCCGCGGCCCGGTTTTGCGTCCTCTCCGGCGCTATGCGCCGCAAACCGATCCGTCCTCTGTCCTCTCGAAATTCCGTCTTCTGAAAACCCGCGCCAGCGCCCAGGCAACGTGCTCGCGCACTAGCGCCGACGGGTGGTCGGCGCGGGCGAGCAGCGCGGTCTCGATGGCCGCGCTGTGGTTCGCGTTGCCCAGGGCGACGGCGATGTTTCTCAGCCATCGCTCGTGACCAATGCGGCGAATGGGGCTGCCGGCAAGACGCCGCTCGAATTCCAGCGCGTCCCATGCGAACAGATCGACGAGTCTCGGCTCGTCCATCCCGTCGCGTACCGCGAAGCCGGGGTCGCCGATTCTGGCAAAGCGGTTCCAGGGGCAGCAGAGCTGGCAATCGTCGCAGCCGTAGACGCGATTGCCGATCAGGGGACGCAGCGGGAGGGGAATGGGGCCGCGCAGTTCGATGGTCAGATAGGAGATGCACAATCTCGCGTCGACTTCATAGGGGGCGACGATGGCGGAAGTCGGACAGCTTTCGATGCAGCGGGAGCACGTGCCGCAATGCCCGTCGCCGGGCGCGTCGACGGGCAAATCCAGCGACGTGTAGATTTCTCCGAGGAAATGCCAGGAACCCTCCCGCGACAGGGCGAGTGTGTGCTTGCCTCGCCACGAAATGCCCGATTGCACGGCGAACTCGACTTCCATCACCGGCGCCGAATCGGAAAACACGCGATGGACGAAGGGAAGGCCGGGCTGCGTTTCGGCCAGCGCCGCCTCGATGCGTCCGGCCAGCCGCGCCAGCCGTCGGCGAAGCATCCGGTGATAATCGCCGCCGAGCGCGTAGCGCGAAACATAGGCCATTTCAGCATTGGCGAGCACTCGCTCGCTTTCCGCCGCCCGCGGCCAGTAGGACAGACGGGCCGAAACGACCGAGACCGTTCCGGGCAGGAGCGCGGCAGGCGCGGCGCGCGGTTCGCGGTGTCTGGTCATATAATCCATCCCGCCGTGGCGCCCGAGTTCGAGCCAGCGCGCAAACCGCGCGGACGCTTCGGAGACGTCGGCGCGGGCAATGCCGACCGAGGAAAATCCCAGTTCCTTTCCCCAGCGCCTGATCTTTTCGGCCAGCGCCGCCTTGTCGATGCCGTTCCGGGGAATCGTCATGGTGGCCGTTTTGGAGTGTTTGTCATGCATGGTTCGCATCTTAGCCCGTATTGCTCGCGCGCTTCCCTGCAATGGGACCTTCCCGGCGAGGCGGCGACGATGGCCCTGGGGCAAGCGCTCGCTCCGTTGCCGATGCCTGGAATGGTGATCTGGCTCGACGGCGACCTCGGTACGGGCAAGACGACGCTGGTACGCGCCATGCTCAGAGCCTTGGGGTACACCGGCCCCGTGAGAAGTCCGACTTACACACTGGTTGAAGTTTATGTAGTTTCGAGAATATACTGGTACCACTTTGATTTTTATCGTTTCAGTAATCCAGAAGAGTTTCTCGATGCCGGTCTGGACGAATACTTTCGCAATGATGCCGTTTGTCTGGTCGAATGGCCGGACAAGGCGGCCGGTTTCGTCCCGCCGGCCGATCTCACGCTCCGCCTGCGTTTCCCGGCCCAGGCCTCGTGTCGCGGGCGGAGCGCCAATCTGCTGGCCTGTTCCGAGCGGGGGGAAGCATGCCTGAACGTCCTCTCCAACCATGTCTTTCGAGGCGGCGCCTGATCAGGCTCGCCGGAGCGTCCTTTCTGCTGCTGCTCACGCCACTCGGAAAGGCGGTCGCGAATCGCCAGCCGGGCGTGCGCGCGGTCAGGGTGTGGCCGGCAGCCGATTACACGCGGGTCACGATCGAGCTTGACGCCTCTCTGAAGTTTTCCCATTTCATGGTCAAGAATCCAGAGCGCCTGGTCGTCGACCTCGAAGGCATCGAATTCACGGATGTTCTCAAGAGCCTGTCGGACAAGATCAGCGCCGACGATCCGAACATCAAGCTCTTGCGCGCCGGACGTTTCAAGCCGGACGTCGTGCGTCTGGTCATGGAGCTGAAAAACGAGGTGCGCCCGCAAGTCTTTGAATTGCCTCCGGTGGGAAACTACGGTCATCGGCTGGTGCTCGACGTTTACCCGCTCGTTCCTCCCGATCCCTTGATGCGGCTGCTGGAGAAGAACGAGGCGGGCGGCGCTGCCGGGACACGCGAGGACGCGGCGGCGGACGAGGCCGGAAAACGGCCGGACCGCGCGGTCGTCGACCGCCTGGTGACGATCACGCTGGATCCCGGGCACGGCGGCGAGGATCCCGGCGCGATCGGGCGCGGCGGCAGCTACGAGAAGAACATCACGCTGGCCATCGCCAAGCGGCTGAAGGCAAGAATCGACGGCGAGCCGAACATGCGCGCGGTGCTCACGCGCGATACCGATTTCTTCGTGCCCCTGCACACGCGGGTACAGAAGGCGCGCCGCACCCGTTCCGACCTGTTCGTTTCCATCCATGCCGATGCCTTCGCGCGTCCCGACGCCAATGGTTCTTCCGTGTTCACCCTTTCGGAGACGGGCGCGTCGAGTTCCGCCGCGCGTTATCTGGCGCAAAAGGAAAACGAGGCGGACCTGATCGGCGGGGTCAATCTCGACGTCAGGGATCCGGTTCTGGCGCGCACGCTCCTCGACCTTTCGCAGACCGCGACGATCAACGACAGTCTCAAGCTGGGCAAGGAGGTTCTTCGGGAGCTTGGCGGCATCAATCGCCTGCACAAGGCGAGTGTCGAACAGGCCGGGTTCGCCGTGCTGAAGGCGCCCGACATTCCGTCGATCCTCATCGAAACGGCGTTCATTTCCAATCCGAAGGAAGAAAAACGCCTGAACGACGAGAGCTACCAGAACAAAATGGCCGAAGCCATCATGGCCGGCATTCGCCGCTATTTCGCAAAGAATCCTCCCCTGGCCAAATCCAGATTGACCCGGCTGGATTGACACGTCCGGCAATACGATCAGGAAGGCTTGTCGGCGGCGGCGGCTTTCGCGGCGTTTGCGCCACTGCCGCTCGCCGGCTTGCCCTTCCTCCGCGGCGGCGGCGGCGGCGGTTGCACCGGCGGTAGCTGTGGCGCGATCGTCTCCAGATTGTTCTCGCGCATGTAGGCGTCCATGTCGCGCCACCCCTCGTAGATCGAGGCTCTGGGCAGCCATGAATAAATGGCGTAGCAGTCTTCGATGGCCCGGCCGGACTGCCGGCAGGCACCGCCCACCGCCCGCCCGTCCGCGTCATCATGCGCCGCCTTGGCGGCGGGGCTCATGATGCCCATCTGCTGCTGAATGGCATCGCAGCCGGACAGAAGCGCGGTCAATGCCACGGCGAGCAGGGCGATACGCAAGGAATTCCAAGGCGTTTCTGACACAATGTGTTCCGGTGAAGTTTGACAATATCCGCTATTTCTACCACAAATCATCGATGTTTCAATCCGCGCCCGTCACCGGGCGGCAGCGGCGCATGGGAGAACGCGCGCCTCTCCCCTGCGGGGTTTCCCTCTGAAGGGAGAGGTTTCCCGCCGGAGGGGGGGTCCGATGGACACTCCCCAGGCATTCCGGCCCTGATACGGCGCTCGACGTGTCAACCGGGAAGGAGACGGCCGAGCGCATTTCGTCCAGGCGTGAACCGTTCTGACCCGAGTTTCCGCCTCGATCCAAGGATGGGTGGCCCAAACCGCGAAGCGGTCGCATTCCCTATCCGTCTGGCAATGCGTCGGGGCTGGCTCAAACGGCGCGGCGCGGATCAGCCGGAGCCTCCGGCCTCGCCGACGAGTTTGTTGATTTTCCTTTGCTGGATCACCGCGGTAAGCATTGACGCCACGGCGAGAGTCAGGAAGACGACGCAAATCGGTTTGGTAAAGATTCTCCAGAATTCGCCGTTGTCGATCTGCATGAAACGCCGCAGGTTGACTTCGCAGAGCGGACCCAGAATCAGGGCCAGCAAAATCGGACTCAAGGGGAACTCGTATTTCTGGAACAGGTAGCCGATGACTCCCATGCCGATGGCGAAGTACACGTCGAACATGTTCCGGTTGATGGCGTAGGCCCCTACCAGGGAAAGCACCAGAATCGCGGGAATCAGAAACTTTCGTTCCAGGGAAATGACCTTGGCGAAAATCCTGACGCCCGCCATGCCCACGATGAGGAAGGCGATGTTGGCCATGATCATGGAAGCGAAAACCGCGTAGACGACGTCGAGGTGCTCCACATACATCATGGGACCGGGCTGGAAACCCTGCAGAATGAAAGCGCCCATCAGCACCGCGGTATTGGAGTCTCCGGGGACTCCCAGGGCAAGCATGGGAATCATCGCGCCTCCGGTGCAGCCGTTGTTGGCGGACTCGGCGGCGGCGACGCCCTCGGGAACGCCACTGCCGAAAAGCTCCGGATGCCTGGATACGCGCTTGGCCTCGGAGTACGAAACGAACGCGGCGATGTCGCCGCCCGCGCCGGGCACCGCGCCGATGAACGCGCCGATTCCCGCGCCCTTCACGATCGTGGTGAAGATCCGTTTGATGTCGCTCCAGGAAGGCAGCGCGCCGCTGATTTTGGCGGTGACCTTTCCGGAGGAGAAGATGTTCTCGATATT
>JAITAJ010000066.1 GCA_031284185.1 Accumulibacter sp.
GCGCAGTACCAATACACCCTGCAAAGCACCTACCTCGACGAGCTTCACGACTGGACGAACCGGCTGCTCGAAAAGATCCGTCAATTGCCGGGTTTCGTCGACGTCACGAGCAACCTCTACAACGCCGGGCCGGTGGTGACGCTGGATATCGACCGTGACAAGATAGCCGCGCTGGGCCTGACTTTCGGGCAGGTCGAGGACGCCTTGCAGAGCGCCTTCAGTTCCCGCCAGATATCGACCATCTACGGCGCCACCAACCAGTTCCAGGTGATCCTCGAAGTCACTCCCGAATACCAGCTCGATCCCGCCATGCTCTCGCGGCTCTACATCCGCGCCGCCAACGGCGAGCTCGTGCCGCTCGACACGGTGACGCGGGTGACGCGCGGCACGCAGGCCACGACCATCAACCACCAGGGGCAGATGCCCTCGGTGACCATTTCGTTCAACCTCCTGCCCGGCGTTTCGCTCGGCGACGCGGTCAATCGTCTCCGGACGCTCGAACAGGAAATGCGCCTGCCGGTATCGCTCAACACCAGCCTGCAAGGCACGGCCCAAGCCTTCCAGTCCTCGCTGCAAGGACTCGGCATCCTGCTGCTGATCGCCGTGCTGGTCGTCTACATCGTGCTCGGCATCCTCTACGAGAGCTTCGTCCATCCGCTGACGATCCTCTCCGGCCTGCCGTCCGCCGCGCTCGGCGCATTGATTACCCTGATGCTCTTCGACATCGATCTCAATCTCTACGCCTTCGTCGGCGTCATCATGCTGATCGGCATCGTCAAGAAGAACGCCATCATGATGATCGATTTCGCGCTCGACCGGCAGCGCAACGAAGGCGATCCGGCCTTCGAGGCCATCTTCAAGGCTTGCCTGATCCGTTTCCGGCCGATCATGATGACCACCATGGCCGCGCTCGTCGGCACCCTGCCCATCGCGCTGGGCATCGGCGCCGGCGCCGAAGTGCGGCAGCCCTTGGGGATCGCCGTGGTCGGCGGGCTGATCGTGTCGCAGTTCCTGACGCTTTACTTGACGCCCGTGGTCTATCTCTACCTCGACCGCCTGACGCGGCGGGAACAGGCCGCGCACGTCATCGCCGAGCCGCTTTGAAACCGCTGGACAGGGGAGCGGAGCGCAGTCCGGGGCGAGCAGACCGTCGCTCCAGTCCAAAAGCAATCAAGCTGGATGTTCCCGGTTTCGCCGCAAAACCTGCTGTGTCTCACGGTCTCTCGAAATGATCGACCTCACAACGACAGATTCCCGGTTCTTGCGGTTTTATGAGCTTGACAGCGAAAACCGCCAGGGGGTATAAGCCCAAGGGCAATGGATTTCAGGTGTTCCGTATCCCGGAAAGAATAGGGAATCCCGTGTGAATCGGGAGCGAACCCATCGCTGTGAGTCTTGCCTCCGCCGATCGCGGTGGCGCCGTTTTCGCTCTGTCCGGTCACTGTCGTCATGATGGGAAGGCCGCGAAAACGAAGGATGAGCCAGAAGACCTGCCTGAAAGATTGTCGACCTCCTTGGGGCATAAGGCGGTCGGCAGGTGGTATTGGGCCGTGGAAAATGGGAATCCCGGATCGTGCGTGATTCGGGATTTTTGTTTTCAACGGATGAAAAATACGCTCATCATTCTCGTCATGTGGCTCGCTTGCGATGCGGCAAGGGGATCGACCATCGACGATTTCCTGCGCTGGCGGCTGCTCGGAAATGTGGAAACGCCCGATGGCGGCACGTTGGTGAGGCTGGCGCTGGAGAGTCCGCCGGAGTGCTTGCCGTGGGAAAAGCTGGAGATCATCTATCGCTCTTTCCCCAGACGTTCAAAGCTGGAGCCGCCGGAAATCCATCGGAAAAAGATCAAGCCTGACCAAACCGAAATTACCCTCTACAGCGGCCGTCCGGAAAAGATCGAGTTGAACGCCCGCGCGGAAAAGGACGGGCGGGTGTATTACGCGCGCAGCTTCGTCTTCGCCTACGGCGAATCGGGCAAGAACGACCCCGAAAGCGAAAGCCTCGATTCCGCGCCGTCGTGGCCGGGATTCTCCTTCGCGCACGGCAAGGGGTTTTACCGCGCCCAAGCGGGCAGCGAACTCGCGCTTGAAACCGACATGCGTCCCGAAACCGTCAAAATCTTCGAAAACGGAAGCCTCGTCTCGACGAGCGTCGCCAACGGCGAAGGGCGCTACGCCTACACGCCGCCGCACGATCCGGAACGGCTGAAATCCTTCCGCACCGACTGGAAGTCGCTGGTATTTGCGGCCGAACTACCGGAGCGGCAGACGCGCTTCACCTTCTATCTGCCGGTCTACCGGGCCTATTTCGGGCAGATCGACTACCGGGGCGGCCTCGTGGCGCTGGCCGCGTCGATGTTCGCGGCGTTGGCCTGGGTCGGCTGGCGGGGAAGGAAATTCCCGTGGCGCTGAGTGTGAACCGCCTGCGTCAGGGCGCGCAGTATTTGAGCTTCCTGATCCTGATGTACGGCGGACGGATCGGCATCCATCTTGGTCCGGCGCTGCCGTGCTTCGGCTGTCCCTTCGTGCCGGGTTGCGGCGGTTACTGTTATTTGATGGGCCTGCAAGGCTATATCGGCTTCGGGATGAACGCCGCGGCGCTCGCCGGCATGGGACTGTGGCGCGCGCTCGGCTGGATGCTGGCGTTCACCGTCCTGACAGCGGTCTTCGGCAAGACCTGGTGCGGCTGGATCTGCCCCTTCGGCCTCGTCCAGGATTGGCTGACCGCCTTGCGTAAATGGCTCGGCGTGCGCGAACGGACCTTCTCCACGTTGGTGCATGAACGCCTGACCTATGTCAAATACGGCCTGCTGATCTATCTCGTCGCCACGCCGCCGCTGGTCACCGCCGGCATTCTGCCGGAGGATTTCTATCTGCCCTTCTGCAACCTCTGTCCCGGCAAGTCGCTGCTGCCGCTTTTTGCCGGCGAGACCAAGTATCTGGCGCTCAATCTGGACAACGCCGTCACCCTGGGGTTCTCGCTGGCGCTCATGACCGTCACCGGCGTGACGCTGGTCGGCGGTTTCTTCAAGGAGCGTTTCTTCTGCATCTTCTGTCCGCTCCTGGCGTTGATCCACCTCCTGAAACCGCTGACCGCCCTGAAACTCGTCAAGACGCCGGATGCCTGCATCGGCTGCGGCAACTGCCGCCGCGCCTGTCCGATGGACATCGAGACGGTCGAAAAGGATACAGAGAACGTGCAGACCGATGAATGCCTCGACTGCGCGCGCTGCGTCGAATCCTGCCCGTCGAGCGCGGCGCTGGAACTGAAATTCGTGAATATCGGATTGGTGAAGTCGTCGCGGGCGGGCAAGGCGGAAAGGGGGGTGGCTTTATGACAGGGCGCAGGATGGAGGCAGGCCGTCCATCGATCCTTGAATGGTCTTCAGGAATGAACAACGACGAAGAATCACAAACCCGGCAGGAGCGCATCCAGCGCAAGGCGGCGCAAAAAATGGCGGCCGAAGGCGCGCAACTGCTCGCGGCTTTGCGCGAGAGAGAGGACTTCCTCCCCGACTTCGAGCCTTTTCTCGAAAGTCTGTCCGATACTTCCGCTGCCGCCGCCGGGAAGCGAAGCGGTCGCCCGGTGCTGAAAATGCTTTGCGTGCAGGCGCCGCTGGAACTGATCCACGCCGCCGGCCTCCATCCCTTCCGGGTACTCAGCGGTTCGCTGGCCGCGTCCGCGCTGGTCGCCGGGAATCTGCCGGCGCTGACCTGTCCGCTGCTGCGCGCGGTGCTCGGCGAATTGCGTCTCGATACCTCGCCGGCGGCCGGCTGGATCGTACCGGCGACCTGTGATTGGGTGACGCGGTTTCCGGAAATGCTGCGACTCTCCGGCGTCGGCGAACCCGCAATCGAGTGGCTCGAACTCCCGCGCCTGAAAAACCGCGCCGACAGCCGGGAGCGCTGGCTGGCCGAAATCTGGCGTCTGAAGGAATTCCTGGAAAAACTCGCCGCCCGGAAGATCGAGAAAAAGGCGCTGCTCGCCTCGATCGAAGCCTATGCGCGCGCCGCCCGCGCCCGGCAAAAACTGCGCGAGGCGCGCATCGAAGGCCGCCTGTCGCCGCTCTGGTTCATGCTCGTCATGAGCGCCTTCTTCCTCGATGATGTGAGCGAATGGACGGCGCGGGTGGAGAGCCTGCTGCCCGCCCTGACGCGACGGCGCGAGATCGGCGGCAGGGTCTTCCTGGCCGGTTCGCCGATCGTCTTCCCCAACTTCAAGCTGCCGCTGCTCATCGAAGAAGCCGGTTTGACGGCGGTCGCCGATGACCTCTGTTCGTCGGAACGGCTGTTTCCCGGCACGCTCGCCG
>JAITAJ010000078.1 GCA_031284185.1 Accumulibacter sp.
TGCACAAGCCGGCCGGTTATGTTTCGGGCCAGCCGGAACCGGGATGCCAGCCCGCCGTCACGCTCATCCGCCCGGAAAATCAGCGGTGTTCTCCCGATACGCCCGTGTTTCATGCCTCGCATCTCAAGGGACTGGCGCCGGCCGGCCGGCTGGACGCCGACTCGACCGGCCTCCTGGTGCTGACGCAGGACGGGCGCGTGGCGAAACGGCTGATCGGCGAGAACTCGAAGGTCGACAAGGAATACCTGGTGCGCGTGACGGGCCAGCTCGCCGACGAGGGGCTGAGTCTGCTCAATCATGGCTTGTCGCTGGACGGCAAGCCGCTCAGACCGGCCCGGGTCGAGTGGCTGAACGAGGACCAGTTGCGCTTCGTTCTCAACGAAGGGCGCAAGCGCCAGATTCGCCGCATGTGCGAACTGGTCGGTCTGCGCGTGACCGGCCTCAAGCGCGTGCGCATCGGCGCCATCCGGCTCGGCGATTTGCCACTCGGGAAATGGCGTTATTTGCGGGAAAACGAGACCTTCTGAGTGGGAAACGAACCCGGAAACGGTGGTCGTCGTCGAACGGTGACATGCCGAGAAATTTCGTTTTCAAAGAAAAACCCAGAAAATAATGCGGCAGCAAAGCGGCCGGAAACTGCTCAGCCTTCAGTTTTCCGTTCTCCGGAAAGGCGCAGCCCCGCAAGATAGCCGTCGATGATCCTGGCGCCGGTGTCGACCAGCGGGAAGGCCGAATTGTCGAGCATCCAGTTGCCAACCAGTCCGTCGACGATGGCCATCATGCCGATGACGGCGGTGTGCGGGTCCACTCGCGGCGCGAGGAAGCCCGCTGCCCTGGACGACTCGAAGGCCTGGATGCCGGCGCTGCGGAAACGGTCGCTCCGTTCGAGATGCCGTTCGCAAATTTCCGCCATTTCGCCGACGTACTCGCATTTATGCCAAACGATTCCGATGATCCGGTGATAGTGCGGATCGTTGGCGACCCGGTCGAGGAAGTGCAGCGCCAGTTCGCGCACGAGTTCGACGGGATCATCGTATGGCTGTTTTTTTTCCAGTTCGTCCATCTTGGCATCCATCGAACCATGAACCCGTTGGGTCATGGCTTCGAACAGATCGACCTTGTTGGCGAAGTGCCAATAGACGGCGCCGCGGGTGACCCCGGCGGCGGCAGCGATTTCGGCGAGGGAAGTCTTGCTGACGCCGCGCTCCTGAAAAACGATTTCGGCGGCGTCCAGAATCGCGTTGCGCGTGACGAGCGCTTCCTCCCGAGTCTTCCTGGCCATGCGGTTTCTCCTCTCCAGTGCTTCCACGCGGCAAGCGCGTTTTCATCGCGCTTTTCCCCGCCACGCATTCATGTCGATAGAAACATATTACGATATGTTTCAAACATTCGAGAATGTATGTCAAAACCGATGTATAATTTCCCGCTTCACGTATCCCCTCTTTTTTTCAATGTCTCCCCGCGCCTTTCGCCAGAAACCGACTCCGGTAGGAACCCTCCCTCTTCGGGAGGATAATCACGTGCGGGAGAGGCGCGGCCTCTCCCTCCGGCTCCGACGTTCCACCGATGAACGGTTTTGCCTATCACCCGCAAAGGAAACACCTATGCTCGTCAAGTACCGTATTCCCGTCGCCGCCCTCATTCTCGCGGCGCTGTTGACCGCTTGTGGACGCGGGCAAGCGCCGGCCAGGGCAGGCGCCGTCCCGTCGGTTTCCGTGATCACCGTCGAGACGCGGAGCCTGACCTTGTCGACCCAGTTGCCGGGACGCACCGCGCCCCTGCGCATCGCGGAAATCCGTCCGCAGGTCAATGGACTGATCCAGCGCCGCCTGTTCACGGAAGGCGCGGACGTCAAGGCCGGACAAGTGCTTTACGAGATCGACCCGGCGCCGTTCCAGGCGGCCTTGAACAGCGCTCTGGCCGGGCAGGCGCGGGCCGAGGCCAGCCGATACCCGATCATGGCGCGGGCCGAGCGCGTCAGGACGCTCCTGGCCGACCGGGCCGTCAGCCAACAGGATTACGACGACGCCGACGCCGCCTTGAAGCAGGTCGACGCGGAGATCGCGTCCTGGAAGGCGCAGGTCGAAACGGCGCGCATCAATCTGGGATACACCAAGGTGACGGCGCCGATCTCCGGGCGCATCGGCAAATCCAGCGTGACCGACGGGGCGCTGGTGACGGGCTTCCAGCCGGTTGCGCTGGCAACCATCCAGCAGCTCGACCCGATCTATGTCGACGTGACGCAATCGACCAGCGAACTCCTGCGTTTGCGCCGCCGCTTCGAGAAAGGCGACCTGCACACCCAGGGCGCGGACATGAACAAGGTCCGGCTGATCCTGGAAGACGGCACGCCGTATGCGCAGGAAGGCGCCTTGCAGTTCCGCGACGTTTCGGTGGAGCCGAGCACCGGGTCGGTGGTCTTGCGCATGATGTTTCCGAATCCGCAGGGCATCCTGTTGCCGGAAATGTTCGTCCGCGCGGAAATCCGGGAAGGCACCAACGAACAGGCGATCTGCATCCCGCAACAGGGCGTGCTGCGCAACGCCAAGGGCGACCCGTACGCGTTCGTCGCCAATGCCGAGGACAAGGTCGAGATGCGCATGCTGACCCTGGAACGCGAAGTGGGCAACGAGTGGCTGGTGGCCGGCGGCGTGAAGGCGGGCGACCGGGTGATCGTCGAAGGCGTCCAGATACTGCAGATGCTGCGTCCGGGAACGCCGGTCACGGTCAAGGCGACGCCGTTCGCGCCCGACGCGCCGGCGAAATGAGCAGGTGAGCGCATGATCCGGATCAGCCAGGAATCGCTGAAGTCGCTTGCCGGAAAGTACATCTGGTGGAAGACGCCCGATGAGGCCGTCGCCATGCCCGAGCGGGTGATCGCCCAGGTGATGGACATCGGTGACTATTCGGACGTTCAGTCACTCGCCGCGCAAGTCGGCGATGAGGCGCTGCGCGAAGTCTTGAAGCACGCCGAGGCCGGCCAGTTCAACGAGCGATCCTGGGCGTATTGGCATTACCGTCTGGATCTGGCGAGTGTGGATCACGTTCCCTCCTTGCCGGTCCGGAGATTCGCATGACTCGCAAGTTCAAGCCCTGCATGGACATATTGTCGCCCGCGCAGCAAGGTCTTTGGCCGAAACTCCGCGGCGTCCCGGAAATGGGATTCACGCTGTACGGCGGTACCGCCATCGCGCTGAGGCTCGGGCACCGTGATTCGGTCGATTTCGATTTCTTCTCGGAAAAGCCGCTCGATCGGGAAGCCATCAAGGCGGCTTTCCCATTTGTGGCGCAGGGCAACGCCTGGGATTTGTCCGAAATGAACCGCGCGCACCTGCGCGCACATTTTTGAAAGTAGAGTCAGATGCTATCGAAATTCTTCCTGCAACGGCCGGTCTTCGCCTGGGTCGTCGCCATTGCCATGATGGCGGTCGGCCTGCTGGCGATCCACAGCCTGCCGATTTCCCAGTATCCGCCGATCGCGCCGCCGTCGATCTCGGTGGGCGCGTTTTATCCGGGGGCCTCGGCGGAGACCGTGGAAAACACGATCACCCAGATCATCGAACAGAAGATGACCGGCCTCGACGACATGCTCTACCTGTCGGGCACCAGTTCCTCCTCCGGTCAGGCGCGTCTCGAACTCACCTTCGCGCCGGGCACCGACCCGGACGTGGCCTGGTCGAAAGTGCAGAACAAGCTGCAGCTGGCGATGGCCAGCCTGCCCGAGGTGGTGCAGCAGGGCGGCGTTTCGGTCAGCAAGTCGACGCGCAACTACCTGTTGATCGTCGGCCTCATTTCCGAAGACGACAGCGTGACCGGCGACGATCTCCGGGATTACGCGCAATCGAGCCTGGAAAAGATCCTGTCGCGCGTTCCGGGCGTCGGCGAAGTCGAGATCTGGGGTTCCGGATACGCCATGCGCGTGTGGGTCGACCCGGACAAGCTGATCAAGTACCGGCTGACCATGGAGGAAGTGGTCGCGGCGCTCAAGAGCTACAACGTCGAAGCCTCCGCGGGGCAGCTCGGCGGCGCGCCGTCGGTACCCGGACAGCGCATGAACGCTTCGATCGTCGTGCAGCACCTCTTGCAGACGCCGGAGCAGTTCGCCAACATTCCGCTGCGCGCCAACCCCGACGGTTCGGTCGTGCGCGTCAAGGACATCGGGCGCACCGAACTCGGCACCGAGCGCTACGACATCGAGGGCCAGTACAACGGGCAGTCGTCCGCCATGCTGGCCATCCGTCAGGCGGCGGGCGCCAACGCGCTGGAAACGGCGGACAACATCAAGAACAAGTTGAAGGAAATGGAAGGCTTCTTCCCGCACGGGATGAGAGTCGTCTATCCCTTCGACACCACGCTGTTCACCAAGGTGGCGATCGAAGAAGTCTACAAGACGCTGATCGAGGCCATCGTGCTCGTTTTCCTGATCATGTGGCTGTTCATGGGCAACATCCGCGCCACCCTGA
>JAITAJ010000098.1 GCA_031284185.1 Accumulibacter sp.
AAAACGGCGACGCGCGCTCATGGCAGGTGAAACACCCGTTCAAACGCGCCTTGCCCGGTCAGCGTCAGGCGAACGCGGATCGCCTGTGGCCGCGCCAGCGCCTGATCGCCCGGCCACTCCCCCAGCCAGGCGTTGCCGGCGCCGAGAAACGCCGCTTCGCAGCGCTCGACGGCTTGCAGCAAAGGCGTATCGATGACCCCCGGCATACCGTTCCCGCCGTCCGCCGCGCCGAAATCCGTCATGCCGAACGGATTCAGGGCGCTCGCCCGCAGCGTCAGACGCCCCTGTTCGCAGAGATAGCGCACGCGCACCTGGGCGCGGCTCCCGTCCTGACGGATCAGCTCGACGAAAAAGCCCCGGCTCTCGCCGCTGGGGCCGGCATTGCCGCCGCGCAGCGGGGGAGACAGGCGTTCGGGGCCGTCGCGCAGCGGATGCGGCACGCTTTGCAGGAAATCCGCCTCCATGCGATCGAAAACCAGGCCCAGCTCGCGCCAGAAGCGTATTTCCCTGTCCAGCGCGCTCTTCGTCGAAGCCACGGAATCAAGCCCGCCATAGGCGATGACGCTGGCCAGGGCGAAAATCGCCAACGCGACCAATATTTCCAGCAGCGTGAATCCGCCCTCGGATCGCGCGGTTTCAGTTCTGCTGACGCGCGACATAAACGATCTGCCTGGCCACGGCGTGTTCCGGCCGTTCCGGCAAGAACACCTTGATCTCCACGCGCCGGAAACTATAGTTGGGCGTTCCTCCGACCTCCCATCGCCAGAGGAATTCCTGCCGTCCCTGCGACGCCCGGCCGCTGGCCGCGCCCATCTCCGGAAACGCGCGCGTGGCGCGCAATTCGCTGGCCAGGTTCTGGGCCACCCATCCCGCGGCGGCGCGCGTCTTGAGATCGCTCACCGTATCGATGGCAAAACGGGTCGAACGCATCGCCGCGGCCATGGCGATGCCGATGACGGCCAGCGCCACCAGCGTCTCCAGCAGCGTGAACCCATGAATGCGTATTCTCATCGTCCCCGACCGTCGGCAATGAACGCGCCACTCAAGGCGCGTCGCGGATTTCGACGCGGCCGAGCGCGTCACCCGCGATCTCGATCGACTGCCGGCCCGCCGCCAGAGTCAGCGTAAACGCCTCGGCCAGTCCGCCGGGCGAAAACACGAGCCGTTCTCCGAGTGGCCGCGCCGCGCCGTTGACGCGCGCGGCCTCGAGCGAGACGCCATCCGCCAGACGGCCCGCGGCAACGAGGTCGGCATCGGACAGGGCCACCCAGACGCCCTGCTCACGATCGGCGACCCAGAACTGAAAGCCTTGGCCGTCGCTGGAAAAGGCGACGGCCTGCCCACGCATCACCGCCTCGTCACGCGCGGCGTCGAGGCGGCCCGCGAGCATTTCGGCGGCCAGGCGCAAACGCCGGCCATCGGAAAAATCGAACCTGATCATGACCACGCCCAGGGCGATCACCACGACGGCGCAGGCGACGACGATCTCGATCAGGGTAAAGCCCCGCGCCCGGCGCCCGACGCGCCTCATGGCCGGGTAGGCCGCGGCGCGCGGCTCACATCCAGGAACCGATGTCCGCGTCATAGCCTTCGCCGCCCTGCTGACCGTCGGCGCCGTAGCTCATCACGTCGATCTCGCCCTTCAGACCGGGGTTGAGATAGAGATAATCGCGCCCCCAGGGGTCCTTCGGCGCTTTTTCCAGATAGCCGCCATTCTTCCAGTTGCCCGGTACCGGCTCCGACGCCGGCTTTTCCGTCAGCGCCCTCAAGCCCTGCCCGGTCGTCGGATAACGGCCGTTGTCCAGCCTGTACAGCTTGAGCGCGGCAATGAGCGTGCCGATGTCCTGCCGGGCGGCGACGACCCGCGCCTCGTTCGGGCGATCCATGATCTTGGGTACGACCAGCGCGCCGAGAATGGCCAGAATGGAAACGACGACGAGAATTTCGATCAGCGTGAAACCCGCCGCGCCACGCCGGATGAGCGAGGGATCCCGAACCGCGCCTGTTTTCATGAGGAAATTTCCTTGATTCATCTGACGAACTGGTTGATTTCAAAGACCGGCAACAAGATGGCAAGCACGATGAACAATACCACGCCTCCCATCAGAAGGACGACGGCTGGTCCGAGCAGGGTGGTAAACACCTCGATGCGCCGGGACAGCTCGCGCGAGAGTTCCTGTGCCGCCCGTTCGAGCATGGCGTCGAGGCGGCCGGTCGCCTCGCCGCTGGCCGCAAGGTGGACGAGAATGGGCGGGAACTGGCGCGTCATGGCCAGCGCCCGCGACAGTCCCATGCCCTCGCGTACCTGATCGGCGGCGGCATTGGCCGCCGCGCGTTGCACCCGATTGGTCATCACGCCCTCCGCCGCGGCCAGCGCGGACAAGAGCGGCACGCCGCTGCCGGCCAGGATGGCGAGGGTGCTGGAAAAACGCGCGGTGTTGGCGGCGCGCTCGAAATGGCCGAAAACCGGCAGATCGAGGCGCAAGGCATGTACACGCAGACAGAAAGCCTCGTGGCGCATGGCGGCGGCGAACAGCGCCGCCGCGATCACGGCCAGCGCCAGCAGCCACAGCCCCCAGCCGCCGACGAAGGCGCTGATCGAGAGCAGCGCGCGGGTCATCAGCGGCAAGGTCTGCCGCGCGCCCTGGAAGACCTGCACCATCTGCGGCACGACCCAGGTCAACATGCCGACGATGACCAGCGCCGAGACTGCGAAGACGACCGCCGGATAGATGAACGCCAAGGCCACCCTGGAAATGAGTTCCGCGCGTTCCTCCAGGTAGACGGCGAGCCGCTGCATGACGCCGGCCAGCCGTCCCGACTCCTCGCCCGCCTTGACCAGCGTGGGATAGAACGACGGGAAGGAACGCGGCAGCGCGGCCATCGCCGCGGAAACCGAAAGGCCGCCGGCGATGTCGTCGCGCAGAATGGCGATCAGGCGTTTTTCGCGCTCGTCGTCGGACTGGTCCGCCAGGACCATCAGCGCCTCGTCGACGGTCAATCCGGCGTCGAGCAGCGCCGAGAGCTGGCGCGAGAACCGGGTGAGCAACGCGCTCCCCAGGCGCAGCCGGGAGCGTTCCGTCGCGCCGCTTCGCCGCGTCTCGATCTCGGCGGCGAGCAAGCCGCGTTCCCTGAGCATGGCCCTCGCCTGACGGGCGCTCTCCGCTTCGAGCATGCCATTGACGGCACGCCCGCCGGCCAGCGGGATGGCGGTGTAATGGAATGCGGGCAAGGGTACCTCGTGTTTTCAGAATCCTGGCTTGCGGCAGGAAGCGGCCAGGCCCAGGCGCCATATTATCCTAGAAAAACCGCCCGGGTCAGAGGACAGCGATTCGAGAGGACAGAAGACAGATGAGTTTGCGGCGCTTCGCGCCGGTCAGAGGACGGAAAACCGAGAGCGCGGGGGCAGAGGACAGAGCTTGGAGAAGACAGAAGACAGAGAAACCGAGCGCCCGGTTTTCCGTCCTCTGGACGGCGCGACAGCGCCGCAAACTCATCTGTCTGCTGTCCCCTATCCTCTGTCCTCTGAACCTAGCCCCTGTCCGCTGAACCTGTCTTCTGTCCTCTCACCCCGCGGGCCTCTGAACCCGCGCGCTCGGTTTTCTGTCCTCTGGACGGCGCGAAGCGCCGCAAACTCATCTGTCTTCTGTCCTCTCTAGCCTCTGTCTTCTGAAACTGTCTTCTGAAACTGTCCTCTGATCCGGTTC
>JAITAJ010000108.1 GCA_031284185.1 Accumulibacter sp.
GCAAGCTCATCTGTCTTCTGTCCTCTCAAATCACTGTCCTCTGAAACCGGGCGGCGGCGCAGGCTTCCAGAAACACGCGAAGGGAATTTCATCTTCACGCCGCAATCCCGCCACGTCACAGGCGTGAAAGTCAGCGCCGCCATTCAATCCAACGAACTCCCCGAAACATTTCGATTCCCGGATCGAACCTGAGCACGGCATCGAAACCATTGATGTTCATGGTTTCACCCCATCATCCTCGAACCCTTGCTCCAGAGGACAACGGTTTGAGAAGACAGAGAAACCAAGCGCGCGATTTTTCTGTCCTCCGTCCTCTGAACTGGTCAGCTCCGGTAATCGGCGTTGATCTTCACGTAGTCGTAGGAAAGATCGCAGGTGTAGATCCGGGCGGCGGCCTGGCCGCGCCCGAGGTCGACGCGCACGGTGATTTCCTTTTCCCGCATGACGCGCGCGCCGTCTTCCTCGCGGTAGGAAGCGGCCAGGCCGCCCCTTTCGGCGACGAGCACGTCCTGTCCGGCGGCGGAGAGCCAGACACGGACCTCGTCGACGTCCAGATCGTCGACGGGCGCGTAGCCGATCGCGGCGAGGATGCGCCCGAGATTGGGGTCGGAGGCGAAGAAGGCGGTCTTGACCAGCGGCGAGTGGGCAATGGCGTAGCCCACGGCCCTGCATTCCTCGCGATCGCGCCCCCCGTCGACGGCCACGGTGATGAACTTGGTGGCGCCTTCGCCGTCACGCACGATGGCTTGCGCCAGCTCGCGCGCGACATCGACGATCGCCGCGCGCAAGTCGCCGTAACCCGGCGCCGAGGCATCGGCGAACGCGGCGCCGGACTGGCCGGTGGCGATCACGATGAAGGAATCGTTCGTCGAAGTGTCGCCGTCGACGGTGACGCAGTTGAAGGATTCGTCGGCTGCCTCGCGCGCGAGTTGGCGCAAGAGCGGCGCGGCGATGCCCGCGTCGGTGGCAACGAAGCCGAGCATGGTCGCCATGTTCGGATGGATCATGCCGGCGCCCTTGCTCATGCCGGTGACAGTGAGCGTCCGTCCATCGATCTCGATTCTGCGCGAAGCCGCCTTGGCGACGGTGTCGGTCGTCATGATGGCGTGCGCGGCCTCGTGCCAGTGATCGGGTTTCAGATCGTCCCGGCAAGGCGGCAGGGCGGCGACCAGGCGCTCGACCGGCAGCGGTTCGAGGATCACGCCGGTGGAAAACGGCAGTACCTGATTCGCGTCGACGGAGAGTAAATGGCCGACCGCCGCGCAGGTTTCCCGCGCCGCCCACATGCCCTGCTCCCCGGTTCCCGCGTTGGCGATGCCGGTGTTGATCACCAGGGCGCGGATTTCACAGCCGCCGGAGAGATGCTCACGGCAGACATGCACCGGAGCGGCGCAGAAACGGTTGCGCGTGAACACGCCGGCCACCGTGGCGCCCGGTTCCAGGGCCAGCAGCGCCAGATCGCGCCGGCCGGTCTTGCGGATGCCGGCCTCGGCCACGCCCAGGCGAACGCCGGCCACGGGAAACAGTTTTTCGGGGGGAGGAGTCGCGTAGTCGATGGTCATGGTCAGAGCAGCCTTCCGTGGCACTGCTTGTATTTCTTGCCCGAACCGCACGGACAGGGATCGTTGCGGCCGATCTTCCGGTCGGCGTGCATGGGCAGGGGCGGGCCGCTTTCCGCCGCGGCGGTCGCCAGCGCCTTCTCGTAATCGGCGTGATGGTATTGCATGTTCTGCACGGCGGCGGCAGGAGGCGCGGCTTCCGGGACGTCCTCGGTGCGCACCTGGACGGTCATCAGGAGGCGAGACACCTCGGCGCGCACGACGTCGAGCAACGTCTGGAACAACTCGAACGCTTCGCGCTTGTATTCCTGCTTGGGATTCTTCTGGGCATAACCGCGCAGATGGATGCCCTGACGCAGATGATCGAGCGCCGCGAGGTGCTCGCGCCAATGGCTGTCGAGACTTTGCAACATCACGTTGCGCTCGAACTGATGGAAGGTCTCGGCGCCGACCAGTTCGACCTTGGTCTGATAGGCCGCGTCGGCCCGATCGACGATGCGTGCGAGAATCGCGCCGTCGCCCAGCGTCGGCTCGTTCCTGACCCAGTCGGCGGCGGGAACGGCCAGCAAAAACAGGGAAGCGAGTTCCGCTTCCAGCGCCGGCAGATCCCACTGTTCCTCGACGCTGTCCGCCGGCACGTGGCGGCGGAAGATGTCGGTGAGCACGCTGTGACGCATGGCGGTGACCGTCTCGCTGATGTCCTCGGTCTCCAGCAGCTCGTTACGCTGCGCGTAGATCACCTTGCGCTGATCGTTGGCCACGTCGTCGTATTCGAGCAACTGCTTGCGGATGTCGAAATTGCGGCTTTCAACCTTGCGCTGCGCCGATTCGAGCGAGCGCGACACCATCGGATGTTCGATGGCCTCGCCTTCGGGCATCTTCAGGCGATCCATGATCGCTTTCAGGCGATCGCCGGCGAAGATGCGCAAGAGCGGATCGTCGAGCGCCAGGAAGAAACGCGACGATCCCGGATCGCCCTGCCGGCCGGAACGTCCGCGCAACTGGTTGTCGATGCGGCGCGATTCGTGGCGCTCGGAACCGATGATGTGCAGCCCGCCCGCGGCGATGACCCGTTCGTGCAGCTTCTGCCATTCGGCGCGCAGAGCGGCGATGCGCGCGTTCCTGCTTTCCTGGTCGAGGGATTCATCGTCGCGGATTGCCGCCACCTGCCGGTCGATGCTGCCGCCGAGCACGATGTCGGTACCCCGGCCGGCCATGTTGGTGGCAATGGTGATCATCCCGGGCCGCCCGGCCTGCATGATGATCTCCGCTTCCTTGGCGTGCTGTTTGGCGTTCAGGACCTGATGCGGCAGCTTCTCGCGGTCGAGCAGATTGGAGAGCTGCTCGGAATTTTCGATCGAGGTCGT
>JAITAJ010000112.1 GCA_031284185.1 Accumulibacter sp.
GGAGAATCTGCGCCACCACGAGCTTCGCATCACCGAGACGGACACGGATTACCGCGTCGAAGTCAGGTTCACCGGGGTTGTGTACGGCGAAAGCGATAGAGGCATCGTGGCGTCGCGCCGGTATCGCGTAGACAAGGAGGACTTCCGTCTTCTGGAAGCGCGGCAGCAAACTTTCACCGGAACCAGAGACAACGTCACGCAGGAAGTCCTTCTTTCGCAGCCGCCCGCCGTCCGCTGGAACGACGCGCCCCCGCCCGGGTTTTCGCGCGCCATCGCGGTCGCTCATCAGGAGATGGTCAGCCATCTGAAGCCGCGACCAGACGCTCGGCTGCACATCCGCAATACCGTCATTATTGTGAACGAGGGTGACGACCATTACCGCGTCGCTTTCAATCCCAAACCGGAACTCGGAATTCCGGGCACTTTGGCAATTTACTTTTTGGACAAACGGGATTTTCGTATGCTTCCTCCGGAGTGGATCGAACGCAAGGCGCGGCGCGCAAGGGAAGCCAGAGAGACCCGACAATCCCCTCAGATGACAGGAAAACCATGACCCAAGCCGCCATTCATGCCCCGGAACGCCCGGAACAGGATTTTCTTTCCGGGGAGGGCTTTTGCCTGAGCGAAGCGACCCTGCAAAAGTTCGGGCGCGAAGTCGCCAAGTACCCGGAGGGGCGGCAGCGTTCCGCCGTCATGGCCTGTCTGGCGCTGGCGCAGGAGGAAATCGGCTGGCTGCCGCCGGAAGCCATCGAGGCGGTGGCGGGGTTCCTGGGCATTCCGCCCGTCGCCGCGCTGGAAGTGGCGACCTTCTACAACATGTATGACCTGAAACCCGTGGGACGCTACAAGCTCACGGTGTGCACCAATCTGCCCTGCGCCTTGTCCGGCGGCGCGCACGCGGCAGAGTACCTGAAGGAAAAACTGGGCGTCGGCTTCAATGAGACCACGCCGGACGGCAAATTCACGCTCGTGGAAGGCGAGTGCATGGGCGCGTGCGGCGATGCGCCGGTGCTGCTCGTGAACAACCGCCGCATGTGCGGGCGCATGACGCCGGAAGAAATCGACCGCTTGCTGGAGGACTGCGCATGACGACAAACATCCAGCCCCGCGCCTCTTTTCAGGCGATCATTCACGAGAAGGCGCGTTTTCCGGTCTTCCGTTCGCGCCTTGCCGCCCTGCTGGCCGCCGTCTTGCTGGCGACGCCCGGCGCCTCGTGCGTGGCGCAGGAGCAGGCGGAACAGGGCGGAAACGAGGAGACCCTTCTCCGGTTGGATGCCCTGCATGACGATCTCCTTTCCCTGCTGGCGGTTCTGGCGCGAGACGATGATCTCCTGCTGGCGGCTCTGGCGCGAGACGATGATCCCCTGCTGGCGGGTCTGTCGCAAAACGATAATCCCCTGGTGGCCGCCCTGCTCATCTGTCTCGCGGACGAGGAAAAGGTTATGGGCGCGACGGGCGGCGCTTACGCGTCGCGGAAAATCCTGCAACGATGTCTCGCGGACAATGAAGTTTACTTGGTGCGGCTCGCGGTGGCGGCAAACGCTGGCACGGCGCCGGAAATCCTGGAAAGGCTCGCGGGCGATGAAGAAGCCGGTGTGCGGCGCGTCGTGGCAAGAAACCCCGGCGCGTCCGCGAAAACCCTGGAAAGGCTCGCGGGCGATGAGGATGACGATGTGCGGCTCGCGGTGGCGGCAAACGCCGATACGCCGGAAATCCTGGAAAGGCTCGCGGACGATGAAGCGGAAAATGTGCGGCTCGTGGTGGCGGCAAACGCCGATACGCCGCTGAAAATCCTGGAGAAACTCGCGGGCGATGCAAGCTGGATCATTCGCCGCGAGGTGGCGAAAAATCCCGACACGTCCGCGAAAATCCTGGAAAAGCTCGCGGACGACGAAGCCTACGCCGTGCTGGGCAGTGTGCTGGATCATCCCAATTTTTCCAGGGAAGCCCTGGCTATACTGGCGGCGCGGCAGGAAAAATTGGCGGCGCGGCAGGAAAGACTCGCGGGTGATGACGATGGCAGGTATGTGCGTTACCGGCTGGCGCAACACACCGAAGAAGCGCGGCGCGAGGCGCTGGAAAAGCTGCTGGCAGACCCTGATGCGCCGCTGGCAACCCTGGCGCGACTCGCGGAGGATGAAAATGAAGACGTGCGCCGCAAAGTGGCGAAAAGTCCCAATACGCCGCCGGAAATCCTGGCGGGACTCGCGGGCGATGACGCTGCTGGCGTGCGTTATGCGGTAGCGGAAAACCCCAACGCGCCGCCGGAAATTCTGGAAAAACTCGCGGACGATGGAAACTGGAGCATTCGCCGTGGGGCGGCGAAAAACCCCAATACGTCCGCGAAAACCCTGGCAAAACTCGCGGAGGATGAAGAGGCGGACGTGCGCGCCGAGGCAGCGAGGAACCCCAATGCGCCACCGGCGGACAGCGAAAAGTCCATGAACGAAAAGGGCGAGGAAAAGCAATGACCCAAAGACCGCGAACGATGACGAACGCTTTGTCGGCATCCTTCTTCCCGCCGCTCGGCATTCAGAACGAGGAGGGCGCATAAAATGGCGATTCTGGGCGCGATTTCCCCGGTGTTGACCGCCGGTCTGCAAGGCGGGCGGGGCGGCTATGCGGAAGACGTCGGCTGGCGGCTGGCGGATTATGTCGCGCGCGGCGGCTACGCGATGCTGCGGGCGATTCTTGTGGAACAAAGGCCGCCGGAGGCGGTGATCGCCGAAATCAAGGCGTCCGTCCTGCGCGGGCGCGGCGGCGCGGGCTTTCCCACCGGTCTGAAGTGGAGCTTCATGCCGCGCTCCTTTCCCGGCGACAAGTACGTGGTCTGCAACACCGACGAGGGCGAACCCGGCACCTTCAAGGACCGCGACCTCATCCGCCTGAACCCGCACGCGGTGATCGAGGGCATGGCCATCGGCGCTTACGCCATCGGCGCGAACCGCGGCTACAACTACATCCACGGCGAAATCTGGGAACTCTACAAACGCTTCGAGGAGGCGCTGGAAGAAGCAAGGGCGGCGGGCTTCATCGGGCAGAACATCCTCGGCGCGGATTTTTCCTTCGAGCTGTTCGCGCACCACGGCCACGGCGCGTACATCTGCGGCGAGGAGACGGCGCTTCTGGAATCCATCGAGGGCAAGAAGGGACAGCCGCGCTTCAAGCCGCCGTTCCCCGCTTCCTTCGGTCTCTACGGCAAACCCACGACCATCAACAACACGGAAACCTTCGCTTCCATCCCCTTCATCCTGAAAATGGGCGGCGAAGCGTTCCTCGCGCTCGGAAAACCCAACAACGGCGGCACGAAACTCTTTTCCGTCTCCGGGCATGTGAATCGTCCCGGCAATTACGAGATTCCGCTCGGCACACCCTTTGCAAAACTCCTGGAACTCGCGGGCGGAATGCGCGGCGGCAGGAAATTGAAGGCGGTCATCCCCGGCGGCTCTTCCGCGCCGGTGCTGCCCGCCGACATCATCATGGCGGCGACGATGGATTACGATTCCATCAGCAAGGCCGGTTCCATGCTCGGTTCCGGCGCGGTGATCGTCATGGACGAGACCACCTGCATGGTGAAGGCGCTGGAGCGGCTCGCGTATTTTTATCACGAGGAATCCTGCGGCCAATGCACACCCTGCCGGGAGGGTACCGGCTGGCTTTACGACGTGATCCATCGCATCGAACACGGCGAGGGACGCATGGGCGACCTGGAGACGCTCGCGCACGTCGCGGGCAACATCAGCGGCCGCACCGTCTGCGCCCTGGGCGATGCCGCCGCCATGCCGGTGCAGAGTTTTATCAAGCACTTCCGGGATGAATTTCTCTATCACATCGAACAGAAGACCTGCCTCGTGCCGA
>JAITAJ010000183.1 GCA_031284185.1 Accumulibacter sp.
GCCTCTCTGTCTTCTGTCCTCTCAAACCGCTGTCCTCTGAAACTCTGTCCTCTCAAACCGCTGACCTCTGAAACTCTGTCCTCTCAAACCGCTGTCCTCTGAAACTCTGTCTTCTCAAACCGCTGTCCTCTGAAACGTGCTCGGTTTTCTGTCCTCTGGACGGCGCGACAGCGCCGCAAACTTACCTGTCTTCTGTCTTCTCAAAATTCTGTCCTCTGAAATCCTTGCGCCTCAGCATGAACACGAAGCGGTCGCCGGCGTTGGTGTCGAGCCAGATGAACGAGAGGCGGGGGAAGGCGCGTTCGAGCGCTTCCTTGTTGTTTCCGATCTCGGCGATCAGGAGTCCCTCCGGCTTGAGATGCCGGGCCGCCTGCGCGAGCAGGACGCGCGTGAAGTCGAGACCGTCCGCGCCGCCTTCCAGGGCAAGCCGCGGTTCACATCGGTATTCGTCGGGCAGCCGGGCCATCGATTCGGCATCGACATAGGGCGGGTTCGAGAGGATGAGGTCGTAACACTCGCCGGGAATGGCGGCAAAGGCGTCCGATTCGATCAGGCGGACACGCTCTTCGAGGCCGTAGTCCCGGACGTTGATGCGCGCGACGGCAAGCGCGTCCGGCGAGAGGTCGAGCGCGTCGACGCTGGCTTCGGGGAAGGCTTCGGCGGCAAGGATCGCCAGACAGCCCGATCCCGTGCCCATGTCGAGCACGCGGCTGACGGCCCACGGGTCGCTGATCCACGGGCCGAGCTGCTCGCGCAGCAGTTCGGCAATGTGCGAACGGGGCACGATCACACGTTCGTCGACGTGAAAACGGTAGTCGCCAAGCCAGGCTTCATGGGTCAGATAGGCGGCGGGCCGGCGCTCGGCGGCGCGGCGCCGGATCAGCTCCAGCGCGTTCGCGCGCTCGCCGGCGGTCAGACGCGCTTCCATGTACGGGTCGAGCCGGTCGATCGGCAGACGCAGACTGTGCAGCAGCAGGTAGGCGGCTTCGTCCCAGGCGTTGTCGGTGCCGTGGCCGAAGAACAGTCCGGCTTCGTTGAAACGGCTGACGGAAAAACGCATCAGGTCGCGCAGCGTCAGCAACTCTTTTCGGGCCTGGGCGTAGAGGTCGGTTGTCATCGGGTCGAGGGGGAGTCGGGAAGAAGCCGTTCGAGGAGGCGCCGGTAGATCGCCGACAGGCGCGTGAGCGCGGCAATCCCGACACGTTCGTCGATCTTGTGGATGCTCTCGTTGACCGGCCCCAGCTCGATCACTTGCGAACATAGCCCGGCGATGAAGCGGCCGTCGGAGGTGCCGCCGTCGGTCGATAGTTCCGCTTCGGCGCCGACTTCGTCGAAAATGGCCTGGCGCGCGGCGGCCACCAGTTCGCCGCCACGGGTCAGGAAGGGCGCCGCGCCGAGAGTCCAGACCAGTTCATAATCCAGCCCGTGCCGGTCGAGGATGGCATGTACCCGGGACTGGAGCCGCTCGGGAGCGCTCGCGGCCGAGAAGCGGAAGTTGAACGCGATGTCGAGATGGCCGGGAATGACGTTGGTGGCGCCGGTGCCGCCGTGGATGTTGGATATCTGCCACGAGGTCGGCGGAAAATGCGCGTCGCCTTCGTCCCACACGGTGGCCGCCAGTTCGGCGATGGCCGGCGCGGCGAGGTGAATGGGGTTTCTGGCGAGCCGCGGGTAGGCGATGTGCCCTTGAATGCCTTTGACACTCAGCTTGCCGGACAGGGAGCCGCGCCGGCCGTTCTTGAGCGTGTCGCCCAGACGGGAAACGGAGGTCGGCTCACCGATCAGGCAGAAGTCCAAGGCTTCGCCGCGCCGGCGCAAGGCGTCGACCACGGCGGCCGTGCCGTCGATGGCGTCGCCTTCTTCATCGGAGGTGAGCAGCACGGCGATCGCGCCGGCGTGACCGGGGTGTTCGGCGACGAAACGCTCGATCGCGGTGATGAACGCGGCGATCGCGCCTTTCATGTCCGCCGCGCCGCGACCGAAAAGCTCGCCGTTCCGGGCGGTCGGCTCGAACGGCGGGCTGGTCCATCGCTCGCTCGGCCCGGGCGGCACGACGTCGACGTGGCCGGCGAAACAGAACAGCGGCCGGCCACGGCCACGGCGCGCCCACAGGTTGCCGACCTTTCCCCGGTCGAGACGCTCCACGGTGAAACCGAGAGGCCGCAGGCGTTCTTCGACGATGGCCATGCAGCCGCCTTCGTCCGGCGTCACGGACGGACAGGCGATCAGCCGTCTGGCGAGGCCGAGCGCCGGATCGTCCGGCAGTTCGCCCGGCGCGTCAGCGGACACGGCCATTCCCGTCGCCCGGACCGTCGCCGAGGTTCAGGCTGAATTCCTTGAAGGAAGTGCCGGCCTCGTCGGTCTCGGGGAATTCGAGCGTGGGGTCGATTTCCCGCTTTTCTTTCTTGCCCGGCTCGATCCCGGAGTTGTTGATCAGCCAGGAGAGGTTGGTTGGCGAGTCGGCGTTGATCAGCGCTTCGTCCAGCGTGATGGTTTCGTCGCCGTACAGGCGGAAAAGGTCTTGCTCGAAGGTCTGCGATCCGGGCGCCAGACTTTGCTCCATGGCTTCCTTGATGGAGAGGATTTCGCCGCGCTCGATCAGTTCCTGGATGTGGCGGGTGTTGAGCAGCACTTCGACGGTCGGTATCCGCCGCCCGTCGCGCCGCCCGACCAGACGCTGCGAAACGATGGCCTTCAGACTGGTCGACAGGTCGAGGTACAGCGCCGTGCGGTTTTCCAGCGGGAAGAAGTTGATGATGCGGTTGAGCGCGTGATAGCTGTTGTTGGCATGTAGCGTGGCCAGACACAGGTGTCCGGTCTGGGCGTAGGCGATGGCCGATTGCATGGTTTCCCTGTCGCGTATCTCTCCGATCAGGATGCAGTCGGGCGCCTGGCGCATGGCGTTCTTGAGCGCCTGCTCCCAGGTCAGGGTGTCCATGCCGAGCTCGCGCTGGTTGACGATCGATTTCTTGTGCCTGAACAGGAATTCGATCGGGTCTTCGATGGTCAGGATGTGCCCGCTGCGGTTGGCGTTGCGGTAGTCGAGCATCGCGGCGATGGTCGTCGATTTTCCCGAACCCGTGGCGCCGACGATGAGGATGAGTCCGCGCTTTTCCATGACCAGCCCGGACAGGGCCGGCGGCAGATTCAGCGTGTCGAGCGATGGGATGTTGCCAAGGATGAAACGCACGACGATCGAAATCGACGCGCGCTGGCGAAAGAGGTTGATGCGGAAATTGCCGATCTTCGGCACGCCGAAGGAAAGATTCATTTCCATCGTCGCCTCGAAGATCCTGGCCTGATCCTCCGTCATCAGTTCCCGGGCGATCTTTTCGATCATCACCGAGCTCATGATCTGCTGATTGACCGGCGTGGTGTGCCCCTGAATCTTGATGTGGATGGGAGCGCCGGCGGAAATGAAGAGATCGGACGCATGTTTTTCCGACATCAGCTGGAAGAGTCTGTCCAGGATCATGAACGCTGTCTCTGCCGCATGGGGGGTCAGGGGGAAGGCGGGCGTCCTTCAGTCGCCGCGCAGAAGGTCGTTGATGCTGGTCTTGGCGCGTGTCCGGGCGTCGACCTTCTTGACGATGACCGCGCAGTAGAGGCTGTAGGCGCCGTCCTTCGACGGCAGGTTGCCCGCGACGACCACCGAGCCGGGGGGGACGCGCCCGAAACTGATTTCGCCGGTCTCGCGGTCGAAGATTTTGGTCGATTGGCCGATGTAGACGCCCATCGAGATGACCGAGCCTTCGCCGACGATGACGCCTTCGACGATTTCCGAGCGCGCGCCGATGAAGCAATGGTCTTCGATGATCGTCGGATTGGCCTGCAAGGGTTCGAGCACGCCGCCGATGCCGACGCCGCCCGCGAGGTGGACGTGCTTGCCGATCTGCGCGCAGGATCCGACGGTGGCCCAGGTATCGACCATCGTGCCTTCATCGACGTAGGCGCCGATGTTGACGTAGGACGGCATCAGTATCACGTTCCTGCCGATGAACGAGCCGCGCCGGACGGTCGCCGGCGGCACGACACGGAACCCGCCGCGCCGGAATTTTTCGGCATCGTACCCGGCGAACTTGGTCGGCACCTTGTCGAAATAGCGCATCGGGCCGTCGCCCAGCAGCGCGTTGTCCTCGATGCAAAACGAGAGCAGGATCGCCTTCTTGATCCATTGATGCGCGCGCCACTCGCCGTCCTGCTTTTCCGCGATGCGCAGGTCGCCGGCGTCGAGCCTGTCGAGCACGCCGCCGACGGCTTCCCCGATCCTGGCCGGCACCTTGCCGGGCTGCAAGGCGGCGCGGTTTTCCCAGGCTTCTTCGATGATCCGTTGAAATTCCCGCATGGCTTCTCCTCCTAGAGACGGGCGACGAAACGCTGAATCCTGCCGGCGGCTTCGAGACACTCGTCGAATGGCGCGACGAGCGCGATACGCACGTGGCCGGCGCCGGGGTTGATGCCGTATGCCCGGCGCGCCAGAAAACTCCCCGGCAGCACGTAGACGTTCTCTTCGGCGGCGAGGCGGCGGGCGAAATCGGTGTCCGGTATCGGCGTTTTCGCCCACAGGTAGAAGCCGGCCTCCGGCATCGCGGTATCGAGCGCGTCTTGCAAGAGGGGGGTGACGGCGGCGAATTTCCGGCGGTATTGCTCGCGGTTGGCGATGACGTGCGCCTCGTCCTTCCACGCGGCGAGGCTGGCGGCCTGGAAGACCGGACTCATGGCGCAGCCGTGGTAGGTGCGGTAGCGCAGATATTCCCCGAGTATCGCGGCATCGCCGGCGACGAAGCCGGAGCGCATTCCGGGGACGTTGGAACGCTTGGACAGGCTGGAGAGCATGACCAGCCGGTCGTAATTCCGGCCCAGCCGTTTGGCCGCCTGCAAGCCGCCGAGCGGCGGGCGGTCTTCGTCGAAATATATTTCCGAATAACATTCGTCGGAAGCGATCACGAATCCGTATCTGTCCGAGAGCGCGAACAGGCGCTTCCAGTCGTCGAGATCGAGCACCTTGCCCGTCGGGTTGGCCGGAGAGCAGACGATCAAAAGCTGTACGCGATGCCATTCCTCGTCCGAAAGGCTGGCGTAGTCGAAGGTGAAATCATCTTCCCGCCGCGAGTTGAGATAGCGCGGGTCGGCGCCGGCAAGAAAGGCGCCGCCTTCGTAGATCTGGTAGAAGGGGTTGGGGCAGACCACCAGCGGCACGTGGCCGCGGTACGGGTCGACCACCGCCTGGATGATGGAGAACAGGGCCTCGCGCGTGCCGTTGACCGGGAGTATCCCCGTGCCGGGGTCGATGTCGTCGAGCGCGTAGCGGTTTTTCATCCATTCGGCGATGGCTTGGCGCAGTGCCGGCTGTCCGGGCGTGCTAGGATAGTTCGACAATCCGTCCAGTCCGGCGACGAGCGCCTCCTTGATGAAGGCGGGCGTGGCGTGCCGGGGTTCGCCGACGTGCAGCCGGATTTCGCTCGATCCGGGCCTGGGCGCGATCCCGGCCAGTAATTGGCTCAATTTCTCGAACGGGTAGGTTTGCAGTTTGCCGAGATTGGAATTCACTTTAGGGCATTTGAAACGGGAATAAGGACGTGATTATAGTGGAAGCGCCGCGCGAATGGCTCGGCCTTCGATGGCGGAAAGAAAAACAGCGATGCGAAAACGACCCTCGGAAGTGAAATGCAACATCACCACCATCGGTGGCGGAACCGGGACCTTCAACGTGCTCTCGGGTCTGGGCAAGAACTCGCGCCTGAATCTGGCGGCCATCGTCACGGTCGCCGATTCGGGCGGTTCGACCGGCGAATTGCGGGACGAGTTCGGCATCCTGCCGCCGGGCGACGTGCGCCGGGCCATCGTGGCGCTGGCCGAGGATACCGAGGTCGTGCGCCGGCTGTTCGAGTACCGTTTCAAGGAGGGACGGCGCATCGCCGGCCACACGGTCGGCAATCTGCTGCTGACGGCCCTGACCGACATCATGGGGGACTTCGAGCGCGGCATCGAGGAACTCTCCGAAATGTTCAGCGTACAGGGCAAGGTGATTCCGGTGACGCTGGACGACGTGAGCCTTGGCGTGACGCTGGAGAACGGCGAGCAAATCCTCGGGGAGACGGACATCGACATTCCCAGGCACGATGCCAGCATCCCCGTCCGGGACGCTTTCCTGCTCGGCGGCGGCCGGATCAATCCACGCGCGAAGGAGGCGATCGAGAATTCCGACTATGTGATCATCGGCCCCGGCGATCTTTACACCAGCCTCGTCCCCAATCTGTTGTGCGAGGGAATGGCCGAGGCGTTGCGCGTCTCCCCGGCGAAGATCATCTATGTATGCAACATCATGACCAAGCACGGCGAAACCGACGGTTTTGTCGTGGAAGACTTCGTGCGCGTTCTCGAACGCTATCTCGGGGAAGGGCGCATCGATTATCTGCTGGTCAACAGCGGCGATCTGCGCGCCAGTCTGATCCACAAGTACGAAGAGGAAGGCAAGATGCCGGTCCGTCTGCGGGACAGGGCGTCGCTGACGCAGAAGGGGATCAAGATCATCGAGCGCGATTTCACCAGTGAAACCGACTACATCCGCCACGATCCGCGCAAGCTCGCGCGCACCATCGAGGATTTCGCCAGCGGGTGGGTACGGTGATCAGAGGACAGTTATTTGAGAGGACAGAAGACAGGTGAGTTTGCGGCGCTGTCGCGCCGGGTACGGGAGGGAAAACCGAGCGATGGGTTTTTCCCGCCTCACCCGGCGCGAAGCATTTCAGGGGACAGTTCCAGGGAACAGACGACAGAAAACCCGAGCGCCCGGTTTTTCCATCCCCCCGGCGCGACAGCGCCGCAAACTCACCTGTCTTCTGTCTTCTGTTTTCTGTCCTCTGGAACTGTCTTCTGTCCTCTCAAAAATCTGTCTTCTGAAACCCCTTGCATTGCCCGGTGGAATCTGATAAGGTCACGCATCGCCTTGGTTCGGAAGGCGGAAAAAAACGAAATTCCAGGGTTCCAAAGGGCAAACAAAAGGCATAATCAGCCCGGTGGAATCCGATAAGCACGCACCGCCTTGAATCGGAAGGCAGAAGAAAAACGAAGTTTCAGGATTCCAAAGGGTAAACAGGAGCACAACCTTGAAGGGGGCAGACGATAGAAAAACCGGGCACCCGGTTTTCCAAAAATATGACGACATAATCGTCGAAGCAAGCAAGCAAGCAAGCAAGCAAGCAAGCAAGCAAGCAAGCAAGCAAGCAAGCAAGCAAGCAAGCGGTTCAGTATACAGAAGACAGAGAACAGAGGACAGAGGACAGAGCGGACGAACCAGCCGCTCGGCGCCTTCTAAAAGACAGAAAACAAAAAACAGCCGTTCTCGCGCGGGATTCACCGCCAAGCCTAAGCGCCCCACCGCTTCCAGCCGCTTCACTCTCCAGCCGCTTCACCCCGCTCCCCTTCGTTTCCGCCGCCTTCCCGCCGCCGGGTTCCGGCGGTGCGTTCCGCTCGTCCTCTCCGGCCTCTCTTCCGTTTCACTCCTCCAGTTCTTCGTTCGCCTCTCCGATTCGGTTTCCCGGCCGCTCCATTCGCCGCTTCCGCCTT
>JAITAJ010000187.1 GCA_031284185.1 Accumulibacter sp.
GTCAGCGACATGTGCGCGGCGGCGCTCGCGGGCGATCTCGTCCGGGCGCGCCAACTCAATTTCCGCATGAGCGGCCTCTCCCGGCAGCTTTTCTGCGAAGCCAACCCGATTCCGGTGAAGTGGGTTTGTCGGCAGATGGGACTGGCGGAAGGCGGCATCCGGCTGCCATTGACGCCTCTGTCGCCGGAATTCCACGAGCGCGTCCGCGCCGCCATGCGCCAGGCCGGGATATTGGAGTGACATTTTGCTTGCAGGGGTCTTGATGAAAACAGTTGCCCGGTGGCTGGCCTTCGGTTCGTTGGCCGCGATGGTGGCGGGATCGTTCTCCGGATGCGCCGATCTGAGCCTCGAGTCCAAGAAAATCGATTACAAGTCGGCGTCCGCCGTCCGGGTGCCGCCGCTGGAAATTCCTCCCGACCTGACTTCGCCCGCGCGGGACGACCGCTTCGTCGTCTCCGACGCCGGCGGCAGGGGATCGGCGACGTATTCCGCCTATTCCGGGGAACGGGAGCAGGCCGCCCGGCGGCCCAGCGAAGTGCTGCCGGAAGTGGACAAGGCGCGCGTCGAGCGCGAGGGAAACCAGCGCTGGCTGGTGGTCAGGGAAACGCCGGACAAGCTGTGGGGGCAGATCAAGGATTTCTGGCAAGAACTCGGATTCCTGATCAGCGTCGATCTGCCGGAAGCCGGCGTGATGGAGACCGACTGGGCGGAAAACCGCGCCAAGATCACGGATGATTTTCTGCGCAACTGGGTGGGCAAGGTGGTCGATTCGTTGTATTCGACCCCCGAGCGCGACAAATTCCGCACCCGCCTGGAGCCTGGTTCCGCGCCGGGAACGACCGAGGTCTACATCAGCCATCGCGGCATGTACGAGATTTTCATTTCGGAAGGCAACGATCAGACGCGCTGGCAGCCGCGCGAACCGGATTCGGGGCTGGAGGCCGAAATGCTGCGCCGCCTGATGGTGCGTCTCGGCAGCGATGATCGCCGGGCGCAAATAGAGCTTGCGGAAACGAAAAACCGGCCGATCGCGCGCGCCAATCTGGAACGCTCGCCCGATGGCGCGAGTTCGCTGGTGATCCAGGAATCGTTCGACCGGGCCTGGCGTCGCGTCGGTCTGGCGCTCGATCGCGTCGGGTTCACGGTGGAGGACCGCGACCGTTCAGAAGGCTTGTACTTCGTCCGTTACGTCGATCCGGAAAGCGAAGACCGGAACAGCGAACCGGGCCTGCTTTCCAAGCTGGCCTTCTGGCGACCGGCGGCGCCCGATCCGCAGACGAAATATCGCGTCTACCTCAAGGAAGGCGGCGGGCAGACGTCGGTTCAGGTGTTGTCCGCCGAAGGCGGCGCCGATCGATCGGATACCGGAAAGAAGATTCTGGATCTATTGTTTGAACAGCTCAAATAAATGCGCTTTGCGTCACTTGGCAGCGGCAGCCGGGGAAATTCCCTGGTTGTCGATGCGGGTGATACCCGATTATTGCTCGATTGCGGTTTTTCCGCGCGCTCGGTGCTCGTCCGGCTTGCCCGCTTGTCGCTTCTCCCGGAAGAAATCACCGGCATTCTCGTCACGCACGAACACAGCGACCACATCGCCGGCGTTTCCCGTTTCGCCGGTCGTTTCGGGATTCCCGTTTACATGACCCGTGGAACCCACGCGGCCATGTCGCCAACGGCTGACATGCCCGCCGAATGCCGCCTGATCGACGCCCATGCGAGTTTTTCCGTCGGCGGCCTGGAAGTAACGCCCTTCCCGGTGCCCCATGACGCGCGGGAAGCGGTGCAGTTCGTCGTTTCAGACGGCCTGTGCCGGCTGGGGGTGCTGACCGATTGCGGGACGATCACGCCGCATGTGACGACCATGCTGCAAGGCTGCCATGCGCTCGTTCTGGAGTGCAACCACGACCCCGACCTATTGGCGGCCTCGGACTACCCGGACATGCTCAAGCAGCGCATCGCCGGCGATTTCGGGCACCTTGGCAATGCCCAGGCGGCATCCCTGTTGCGGCGGATCGACACTGCCGCGCTACGGCACGTCGTCGCGGCGCACCTGAGCCAACAGAACAACCGGCCCGATCTGGCAAGAAAAGCGCTGGCGCAGGCCCTCGACTGCGAAGAAGATTGGATCGGCGTAGCTTCGCAGGAAGACGGAATCGGCTGGCGGGGAATTTAGAAGGCAGTTTCAGAGGACAGCTATTTGAGAAGACAGTTTCAGAAGACAGCGACTTGAGAAGACAGAAGACAGAAGAGTTTGCGGCGCTTCGCGCCGGGTGAGGAAGGAAAAACCGAGCGATGGGTTTTTCCATCTTACCCGGCGCGACAGCGCCGCAAACTCCTCTGTCTTCTGTCTTCTCAAATAGCTGTCCTCTGAAATCTGTCCCTGGCCCGGATCATCCGCCGTGCCAATAGCGCGGCTGCGTCGCCCGCCAGGCCGTGACCCGCGTTTCGGCGCCCAGAACCACGCGCACGTCGCCGTCCATGTCCGTGCGCCACCGCCGGCTGGCGGCATAGCGTTCGAGCGCTTCCGCGCGCGGGTGGCCGAAACGGTTGCGATAGCCGACCGAGAACACGACGTCGCGCGGCGCCACCGCCACGACGAATCCGGGAGACGAGGATCCGCGGCCACCGTGGTGCGGCGCCACCAGCACTTCGCTGCGCAACTGCCCGCCGGCGCGGGCGATCAAGGCGCGTTCGTCCGCCGTCTCGATGTCGCCCGTCAACAAGAGTGCTCCGCTACCATTCCAGACGCGCAACACGCAACTCATGCCGTTGGATCGCTTGGATCGGTCCGAATAATCGCGTTTCGACGGATGCAGGATCGCAAAACGGATGCCGTCCCATTCCCAGGACTGCCCGGCGATACAGGGTTCGGCGCCGATGCCGGTCATCGAAGTCAGAAAGCGCGCGATCGATCCATGCGCCCGAACGGCGTCCAACCCGCCCGCATGATCCTGATCGCGGTGCGACACGACGAGCGTGTCCAGCCGCGCCACGCCGACGGCGCGCAGAAAGGGCGCGACGATGCGCTGGCCCGCGTCGGTCCCGGCGCCATGACGCGGCCCGGTATCGTAAAGCAGCGCGTGCTCCGCCGTGCGTACCAGAACGGCCAGCCCTTGTCCCACGTCGAGCACGTCGATCCACGCCTCGCCGTGAGGCGGCCGCGCCGGCGGCGCCGCCAGCACGGGCATCAGCAGACACAACCCCAGCCAGCGCGCCGGAAAACCGCGCGGCAGCAGCAGCCAGACCACTCCCGCCACGGCCAGCGGCACCGCCCATGACGGCGGCGCCGGCTGCTGCCAGATCGGCAGACCGGCCAGGTAGCCAAGCAAATCCATCAGCCGCGCCAGCAGCCAATGATCGAAATGCAGCAAGGGCGGCCAGGGAAGCAAGGTATAGAGGAGGGCCAGCGGTGTGACCAGGAAGCTCACCACCGGGATCGCCACGGCGTTGGCCAGCGGCGAGACCAGCGAGAATTGCTGGAAGAACAGCAGCAGCATCGGCAGACTGCCGACGGTCACCGCCCATTGCGCCACCCCCCATTGCCGCAACCCGGCACACCAGCGGCGCACGCCCGCCGTTTCGCCGGAGTTTCTCCCCACCCGCGACGAACCGGCGAAGAAAAGCAGCGCGACGGCGCCGAACGACAGCCAGAAACCCACCGCCAGAACCGCCCAGGGATCGAGGATCAGCACGGTCAGCAAGGCCAGGAGGAGCGTGCGCGCGGTGCCGAAATTACGTCCCGACCACAGCGCCAGCGCGACGATGCTGAGCATGTACAGGGTACGCTGGGCGGGAACCTCGAAGCCGGCGAGCACGGTATACGCCAGGGCCGCCAGCCAGCCGGCGGCGACGGCGGCCTTCTGCGCCGGCAAGCACAGCATCAGGCGCTCGCCGAGCCGCCACAGGGCATTCACCAGCAGCGCGCACAGGGCGGCGACCATCGTCACGTGCAAGCCGGAAATGCTGATCAGGTGCGTCACGCCGGTTCGCCGGAACATGTCCCACTGCGCCCCCGGAATGGAGCGCTGATCGCCGATCGCCAGCGCGACCAGCACACCGGCGTAAGGCGCCCGCGGCAAGTCGGCCAGGAAACGTTCCCGCAACATGAAGCGCATACGCTCGACGACATAGGCGGGACGCCAGACGAAATCCTCCAGCCGCGCCATTTCATCGCGCGCGCGCAGCACGCCGGTTGCCCGGATGCCGCGTTCGAGCAGCCACGCCTCGTAATCGAAGCCATGTGGATTGGCGTTGCCGTGCGGACGTTTCAAACGCACCGTGAAACGCCAGCGTTCGCCGGGACGCACCCGCCAGCCGCCCGGCCCTTCCGCGTCTACCCCATTCGTTCCATCCTCGCCGGCATCGTCCCGCGCGCGGTAACGCGACAGGAGAATGCGTTCAGGAACGCTGGCGCCGGGCGTGTCTACCGATTCGACGTCGAAGGCGAAGCGCTCGCCGCGCTCGAACCCTTGTGGCAAGGCCGCCACGACGCCGACGAGCCGGATGTCCCGAACCTCCCAGTCTTCGGGAAGGCGATCGGACAGCCGGCATTCGGCGCGCCATGCCGCCCAGGCGAAACCCAGCAGCAAGGCGCAAACGCACAACAGGAGACTTCGTGGCATCCCGGACACCCCGGCGGCGCAACGCGAGACGACGAACAGACCGCCGACCCCCACGGCGGCAAACACCGCCACGGCCACCGGGCCGGGCAGCGCGGCCTGGAACTGCAAAAACAGAATTCCCGCCGCGAAGGCCAGGATGGCGCCAGAATATGCTCTCATTCAAGCCACAGATCAGAGGACAGAGGTTGGAGAAGACAGCGGACAGAAAACCCAGCGCTCAGTTTATCTGTCTTCTGCCCTCTATCCTCTGTCCTCTGTTTCCTGACTTCCATCTTCTATCCTCTGTCATCCGCGAATCAGAGGACAGAGGTTGGAGAAGACAGAGCACAGAAAACCCAGCACTCGGTTTATCTGTCTTCTTCCCTCTATCCTCTGTCCTCTATCTTCTGTCCTCTGTCCTCTGCGGACCTGAGCCGCCCTCTCCCTCCCAGGGAGAGGGGGAAACCACCGGGTCGTTCCCTGGAAAATCAAACAGGTTCGGCCCGTATCGATCCGTCGCCTTCCTGTCACCTGAGCGCTGCATGGCATCAGAGGACAGAGGTTGGAGAAGACAGAGCACAGAAAACCCAGCGCTCGGTTTATCTGTCCTCTGTCCTCTGCGGACTTGAGTCCCCCTCTCCCTCCCAGGGAGAGGGGGAAACCACCGGGTCGTTCCCTGGCAAATCAAACTGGTTCGGCCCGTATCGATCCGTCGCCTTCCTGTCACCTGAGCGCTGCATGGCAGAAGATGCGCGCTTTCATTTGCCAATCCGCTCTGAAACACATACCGCCTGCCCGGCAGGCGGAACCGAACAGGCATTCCACCGCCAAATCCTCCACGACGCGAAGACGAGCCGCGAACGGCGACGATGGCGCGGCAAGGCGAAATCAGGGGCGATTCGACAATGAACTTCACGAATGAAAAACGGGGAAAGACGAGCCTCCGCCTCCCCCCGCTTCCAGATCCCCCCGACCCCTTTTATGTCCCTTTCAACTTTCCAGTTCCTTCAAGCGCGCCGCGAGCAAATGTTCCAGCGTTTCCAGCGCCCTGGTGAAACCGGCGATGCCTTCGGCCAGTTTTTCCGATGCCATGCGGTCGTCCGCGTGCATGCGGACAAACCTCGGCTCATCCACCGTAATCCTGTCAAGTTTTTCCGTCGAGGCCCGGCCCGCATCGAGCCTGCGCGGCAAGATGCCCTCCGTGGCTTGCAGTTCGGCAAGCAGCGGCGGAGCAATGGTCAGCAGATCGCAACCGGCCAGCTCGATGATCTCCCCGGCATTGCGGAAACTGGCCCCCATGACTTCGGTTCTGTAACCGAATTTCTTGTAGTAATTGAAGATACGAGTCACCGACAGGACGCCCGGATCCTCGTTGGCCGGGTAGGCATCGCGCCCGGTGTCCTTCCTGTACCAGTCGAGGATGCGCCCGACGAAGGGTGAAATCAGCGTCACGCCGGCCTCGGCGCAGGCGATCGCCTGATGCAGTCCGAAGAGCAGCGTCAGGTTGCAATGGATGCCTTCCCTTTCCAGCACTTCCGCGGCCCGGATGCCTTCCCAGGTCGCGGCAATCTTGATCAGGATGCGTTCGCGCGAAACGCCCCGTGTCTCATACTGGGCGATCAATTCGCGGCCCTTGGCGATGGTTGCCGCGGTATCGTAAGAGAGGCGCGCGTCGACCTCGGTGGACACGCGGCCGGGGATGATCTCGAGAATTTTCAGGCCGAAGGACACGGCCAGACGGTCGAAGGCCAGCGAAACCACCCTGTCCGCCGATGCGTCGGCGCCGGCATCGGCGCGCGCCTGTTTCAGCGTGGCATCGACGATCCCCTGATACCGGGGCATCTGCGCCGCCGCGGTGATCAGCGACGGATTGGTCGTCGCGTCGCGCGGCCTGAAGGTTTCGATCGCCTGAATGTCGCCGGTATCGGCGACCACCACGGTCATCTCGCGCAGTTGTTCGAGCAGCTTTCCGGGCATTTCCGATTCCCTTTCTACGATGGACGGGACGAATTCCGAACGGCCCGATGGTCAGCGGGCGCCTGATGCTAACACGAATCAGAAGACAGGGGACAGAGGACAGAGGACAGCAGTTTGAGAAGACAGAA
>JAITAJ010000216.1 GCA_031284185.1 Accumulibacter sp.
GCGCCGCTTCAGGATCGGCGAAGTTTTCCAGCCAGCAGGTGCCGTAGGGGTAAGGGCGAATCTGACCGTGATGGAACAGGATGGGGATGACCAGCGGCAAGGTCTTGTCCTTGCCTTGGTCGAGATGGCTTTGCATGGCGAGGATGCGGTAGCGCATGAGCCGAAAGGCCATCAGGGGGTCGGGGGTGTTCAGAGGACAGAGATTTGAGAGGACAGAAGACAGATAAATTTGCGGCGCTGTCGCGCCGGGTGGGGGAGGAAAAACCGAGCGATGGGTTTTTCCATCTCATCCGGCGCGACAGCGCCGCAAGCTCCTCTGTCTTCTGTCTTCTCAAATAGCTGTCTTCTGTTCAGTGCTCCTCGATCACCCGTATGTCGTAGCCGAGGTCTATGCGGCGGCCGATGCGGTCATCGATGAGCGCGCAACTGAAACGCTCGCCGAATTTGAAGCCTTGTTTGAGGGGCACGGTTCCCGTGTAGATGACACAGTCTTCCAGATCCTGAATTTCACTCCGTACCTTGGCAAGGATGGTTTCGAGCGACAGGAGATCGCCCGTCACGCCGGCCTGGTAATCGACCGTTTCGCCGTTGACGGTCTGGCTGGAAAGCAGACGGATGGAGGCGAAATGCTCCGCGATTTCACTGTAGTCCCAGAGATCGCGCGCCATCGGCTTGGCGCACGACTGCTTGGATTTGTGGATGCTGACCGCCTCCAGCGCCCGGTCGGTATGATCGCTGCCCAAGCCGATATAAGTCTTTGCGGCATGTTCCATCAGCAGATATTCGACCTCTCCACTGGATGCGCCGGCGACGACCGCTATCTCCTCCGCCTGCGTGAGCAGGGCCGGAGAACATTCATAGACGACGGGCAGTTCCTTCGGACATCTGATCCCTTCGGCTTCGAGTTCGCGGATATGATCCAGCGTCTTTTCCACGTCATAACCGGAAAAGCCGACGACGATCAGGCGCCTGACGTCGAAAGACAGACTCTTTCGCCCTTCCTTGGTGAAAACATTCCATTCCATGAGCGATACTCCTTTTGCGGTTTGCGACGATCGGGCGCCGGCGATCACGGAGAATGCCGATGCCGGCAATGACATCGTGATCGGTTTCGCCGCAATCGGCTTTCTCCCCGGAACCCGCTCTGAAGAACGGCCATTCTACTCCACGAACCGATCATGAGAACACCCTGGGCAGCCATAGCGCGAGGTCGGGGAAGAACGCCAGCAGGGCCAGCATCACGAAGAGCATCACGACGAAAGGCAAGGCGCCGATGATCAGCGAATTCATCGAGCCGGACTTGCGCAGACTCTGAACCACGAAGAGATTCAGCCCGACGGGCGGCGTGATCAGCACCGTCTCGACCAGAATGATGATGACGATGCCGAACCAGATCGGATCGTAGCCGAGGCTGGTCATGAGCGGAGCGGTGACCGGAATCGTGACGATCATCATCGACAGCGTTTCCATGAAGGTGCCCAGGAGCACGTAAAAAATGACGATGATGAACAGCATCCAGCCCGGAGAAAATCCCAGATTCTTGATCGCCTCGGTCAGGGCCGTGGTGAGGCCGATGGCCGCCATCACGAAGTTCAGGAAAGCCGCGGCAACGATGATCAGCATGATCAGCACCGAGGAACGCATCGTGCCCAACAGCGCCTCGCTCAGCATCGGCAGCGTCAGCCGCCTGAAACACGCGGCGAGGATCAGCGCGCCGAATACGCCCAGCGCGGCGGCCTCGGTCGGCGTTGCCAATCCCATGTAAATCGATCCCACGACCATCAGGAAAATGCCGATCGGCGGCAGAAGGTGCCGCAGACTGCGCAGGCGCTCGCCCCAGTTTCCCGTGATGCGATGCCCGCCATAGGCGGGCTTGATCAGACAGACGATCACGACGGCCAGCATGAACATGACGGCGAGCGCGAAACCGGGAATGACGCCGGCGAGATAGAGCTTCGGCACGGAGGAATTGGTGAGCACGCCGTAGATCACCAGATTGATCGACGGCGGTATCAGGATTCCCAGGGTGCCGCCCGCCGCGATGCTGCCGAGAAACAGCGACTCGTTGTAGCCCAGGCGCTTGATCTGCGGAATGGCGACCGTCCCGACCGTCGCCGCCGTGGCGACGCTGGAACCGGACGTGGCGGCGAAGAGCGTCGACGCGCCGATGTTCGCGTGCATCAGCCCGCCGGGAAGCCAGGAGAGCCACAGGCTCATCGCGCTGTACATGCTTTCGGCGAATCCGGCGCGCAACAGAATCTCGCCCAGCAGGATGAACAGCGGAATGGCGACCAGCAGAAACTCGGTGCTGGTCCCCCACGCGACGTCGCCCATTCCACGGGTCAGGGGCAGCATCGAATAGAGGGGGTCGAGGACCAGCCCCGTCACGCCCAGCGCGGCGGCGATGGGAATGCCGAGGCCGATCAAGGCCACCAATAGAATCAACGTGGTCGTGATCATGATTTTTCTCTTTCAACGATTCTCGCCCCGGCCTCGGCTTCATCCGACGCCTCCTCTTCGAGCGTGCGCATACCGCACAGGGCCTTGATCGTGGCGACGTCCCCCGTGATCAGCGCGGTGGAAGCGCACACGAGCATCAGGGCCAGAACCAGGCACATCCAGACGAAGCCGATGACCCAGAGTCCCTGCGGAATCCACAACGGCACTCCCAGCAGGGAGTTGGAGGCGGCGCCCATTTCCCACGACATCCCCGCGACCTGCGATGCGTAACAGGTCAGGTAGGCCATGAAGACCCCCATGATCACCAGCGACAGCAAGTCGAGAAACACGGTGAAGCGCGTCGGGAAGCGAAGATAGAGCGCGTCGACGCGCACGTTTCCGCGTTGCAGGGTGACGTAGGCCATTGCCCAGGAGATGCTGATGGCGAAGGCGTAACCGGACAACTCGTCGGCGCCGCCGGTGTTGAATCCCAGGAACTTCCGCACCAGTATGTCGAAGCAGATGAGGAGGACGCTCGCCAGCGTGAGCGCCCCGCCGATCCAGGCGCCCGCGAGCGACAGGACGTTGGCGAAGCGCAGCAGCCGGACGAGCAAGGAAGAAGGTGTGCCCATATCGCGGTAACCGTTTCGGGTAAGTATCGGTATGTGAAAAAATGGCGCCGACACGTTCGTGCCGGCGCGCGTGGTTTTTCCCCAGGGTTCGTTCCCTTTACTTCTTCACGGCGGTCACGCCGATCTGCTTGCCGATGGTCTTGTTGAAATCATCGACGCACTGGGCGGAACAGCGGGCCGCCCATTTCGGCAGCACGATTTCCTGCATCGTCTTTTTCAGGAGATCGAGGTCCGCCTGTGTCGGCTTGACCAGAACCATCTTGCCCTTTTCGGGATAGGGGCAGCTGGCGGCGCCGCTGTTGCAGTCGTAGCCTTCCTGTGTCTGCTTGTCCGCCGCGTCCCATATCTTGCCGTACATCTGGCGCAGACTGGTCAGCAGCAGTTTTTGCGCGTCGGGATCGAGCTTCTCGAACGCCTTCTTGTTGGCGCCGTGGAGCTGCGAGTTCCAGTTGACCGGCAGCGTATACAGGTGGGTCGACACCTCATACCACTTGGCCGTGTAGCCGGAATGCGAGCCGGTGATGGCGCAATCGACCACCCGGTTCTGCAAGGCCGGCACGACCTCTCCGAAAGGCATCGTCACGCTGGTGCCGCCCAGAGCCTCGACGAATTCAGCCTGGGAACGGCCGCTGGTGCGAACCTTTTTCCCCTTCATGTCGGCCACCCCCCCGATTTTCGCGTTGCAGAAGATGACCTGTGCCGGATAGGGCGAGATGCCGAGAATCTTGACGTTGGTTCCGGCGTCGAAATGCTTCTGATAGATCGGCTCGAAGGCTTCGGTCGCCGCGCGCGCCGAAGCCGCGTCGGGAGTCAGGCCCGCCAGGTCGATCGCCTCGTAGATCGGATTGTCGCCGGCGAAGTAGGACATGGTTGCCGTGCCGAACTCGATCACGCCTTGCGAGATCAGGCGCAGAATTTCCGGCCCCTTGAGTCCCATTTCGTTGAAGCCCTTGATTTCCGCCGTGATCCGCCCGTTTGAAAGGGTGGGCAGCGCGTCGGTCCAGAAAGGCTTTTCATAATCGAAGTAGGGAGCCAGATTGCTCAGGCCGCCGACGACTTTCAGGTGTACTTTCGGAAGGGTCTGGGCGAATCCCGTGGTACAGAGCAGCAGGCTGGTCATCAGGACGCCGAAGACACGGCCCTTTTTCACCCACCCCGAGGACGACCCCCCCCCCCGAATGTTCCGGGGCCATCGAGCTACCAGGAACAGCGTTTTTTTTCACGACGAAATCCTCTCTTGAAAATTATCGGAATACCGAAAAAAACACGAATCACGCCGTTTGGCGAACCGTCGCGGGCCGAAGGTCGAAAACCCCTTCACGCCCCTTCAAATACCCGGTCTGCCTCTTCATGATCCGCATGGTTGTAAAATTTCACGTTTATTTTGAGCGCAGTCCGGCACAAAGTCAAACCGGCCCGGCCCCCTCG
>JAITAJ010000217.1 GCA_031284185.1 Accumulibacter sp.
CGACGATACCGACGGAACCGACGTCGCCTTTCTGCGCAAGGGCATGACCGCGGAGATGGTCGCCGCCGTCGCCAAGATCTGCTCCAACGCCGACCTGATCTACGGCGCGAAGAGAATGCCGGTGATCAAGAAGGCCAACACCACCATCGGCATTCCCGGACGCATGTGCGCCCGTTTGCAGCCCAACGACACCCGCGACAACATCGAGAGCATCCGGGCGCAAATCTTCGAGGGACTCTCCTACGGCGTCGGCGACGCGGTCATCGGCGTCAACCCGGTGACCGACAACGTGGAAAACGTCCGCCGCCTGTTGGACGTCGTCTACGAGATCATCGACAAATACGACATCCCCACGCAGGGCTGCGTCCTGGCGCACGTCACGACGCAGATCGCCGCGATCGGGCAGGGCGCGCCCGGCGGCCTGATCTTCCAGAGCATCTGCGGCAGCGAGAAGGGGCTGAAGGAATTCGGCGTCACGCTGGACATGCTCGACGAGGCCGTGGCGATCGGGCGCACGCGCAACCGTCTGGCAGGCCCGAACTGCATGTATTTCGAGACCGGCCAGGGATCCGCGCTGTCCGCCGGCGCCAACCACGGCGCCGACCAGGTGACGATGGAGGCGCGCAATTACGGACTGGCGCGTCATTACGATCCGATGCTCGTCAATACCGTCGTCGGATTCATCGGGCCGGAATACCTCTACAACGATCGCCAGATCATCCGGGCGGGACTGGAAGATCACTTCATGGGCAAGCTGTCGGGCATCTCGATGGGATGCGACACCTGCTACACCAACCACGCGGAAGCCGACCAGAACTCCAACGAGAACCTGATGGTGCTGCTTGCCGCCGCCGGCTGCAACTACATCATGGGCATGCCGCTCGGCGACGACATCATGCTGAACTATCAGACCAGCGCCTTCCACGACACGGCGACCCTGCGCCAGTTGTTCAACTGCCGCCCGGCGCCGGAATTCGAGCGCTGGCTGGAAAAGCAGGGCCTGATGGAAAACGGCAGACTGACTCCCGCGGCGGGCGATGCCTCCTTCTTCTTCTGAGCGCGAGGATTTATTGATCATGGACCAAAGACAAATCGAAGACATCGTCCGCGCCGTCATGGAAAAGATCGGCAACGGCGGCAAGGGCAGCGTGCCGGGCAACCCGGCGGACATTTCTCCCGCCGCGGTCGACGGCGTTCTTCCCGATCTGGGGAGCGACAGCGTGAAGAACTGGATCGGCGTACTTGACCCGAAGCGCCCCGAGGTGCTCCAGGAGCTGAAAAAGAGCACCGCCTCGCGCGTGTGCTGCGGGCGCGTCGGCATGCGTCCGCGCACGACCTCCTTTCTGCGCTTCCTGGCGGATCACTCGCGCTCCAAGGACACCGTGCTGCAAGACGTTCCCAGCGAGTGGATCGAGAAAACGGGGCTGATCGAAGTGCAAAGCGAGATCACGGACAAGGATCAATACCTCACCCGCCCGGACATGGGACGCCGCCTGTCGAAGGAAGCGATCGACGTCCTCGGCGCCAAATGCAAGAAGAACCCGCAGGTTCAGGTGGTCGTTTCCGACGGCCTGTCCACCGACGCGATCACGGCCAACTACGACGAAATATTGCCGCCGCTCATGAAGGGCCTGGAGAACGCGAAGATCGACGTCGGCACGCCGTTCTTCGTGCGTTACGGGCGCGTCAAGCTCGAAGACCAGATCGGCGAGCTGCTGGGGGCGAAGGTCGTCATCCTGCTGATCGGCGAGCGGCCCGGCCTGGGGCAGTCGGAGAGCCTGTCGTGCTACATGGTGTATGGCCCGACCTCCGCCACGGTCGAGGCCGACCGCACCTGCCTATCCAACATTCACCACGGCGGCACGCCGCCGGTGGAAGCGGCGGCGGTCATCGTGGATCTCGCCAAGAGGATGCTGGAGCAGAAGGTTTCCGGCATCGCGCTGAACAAGTGATCCCATTGGCTCAACTGGAGATAATCTCATGGCTGTTCTCGACATCATCAAACCCAGCGTGCAAGCGGTACGTCTGATCGCCTCCATCGCGCCGGACCTGAAGAAGCAACTCAAGCTCCCCGAGCACGTGAACAGTCTGGGGCTGCTCACGGCGGATTCGGACGACGTCACGTACATCGCCGCCGACGAAGCCACGAAACAAGCCCAGGTCGAAGTGGTTTACGGCCGCTCGCTCTACGCGGGAGCGGCGCATAGCTGTTCGCCGACCGCGGGCGAGGTCATCATCATGCTGGGCGGCCCCACGCCGGCGGAAGTGCTTGCCGGTCTCGACGCGATGCTTGCGACCATCGAAGACGGCCCGGCCTTCCGTTGGGCGGACGAAGCCCAGACGACGGCGTTTCTGGCGCACCTCATTTCGCGTACTGGCTCGTACCTCTCCGGCCTCGCCAACATCCCGCCGGGCCAGCCGATCGCCTATCTGATCGCGCCGCCCCTGGAAGCGACCTACGGGCTGGACGCGGCCATCAAGGCGGCGGACGTCGAGATGGCCATGTACATCCCGCCGCCCTCCGAAACCAACTATTCCGGCGCCTTCCTGACCGGCGCGCAGGCCGCCTGCAAGGCGGCGTGCAACGCCTTCACCGAAGCCGTCCTGGAAGTCGGTCGCAACCCCATCCGCCGCGGCGGATAGGGCCTCGTCGAGACGGTCGGATTCATTCGGTCGATGAAGATAGATTCGTTCGGACTCATCGAGGTTCGTGGGCTGGTCACGGCGATCGAGACAGCCGACGCCATGCTGAAGGCGGCGAACGTGCGGCTGATCCGCCAGCACCGGATCAGTCCGGGGCTCATCACCCTGATCGTCGAAGGCGATCTCGGCGCCTGCCGCGCGGCGGTCGACGCCGGCGCCGCCGCCGCGGCGCGTCTGGGCGAAGTCGTCGGCCGGCTGGAGATCGGCCGTCCCGACGGCGATACGGAAACGATGGTTCTGTCGCTGCTTTCTTCTTCTTCTTCTTCTTCCTCTTCCTCCGGCGGCCAGGCGGACGAACGGCCCAGTGCGTGGCCCGATCCGCCGCCGCCCCCGGCGGACGCTCCGAACGGCGGGACGCCGCCATCGGAAGAAACGGCGGAAGGCGGCCCGATCACGGAGGGTGAGACGGCGGAGGCCCGCGCGGTGATGCTCGCCTTCATCGCCGAATTTCCCAGAGGGCGCAGTTGGGCGGAGATCACGCGATTCTTCCCGGAATACGCCGGCCATGAGAGCCTCTTGAAAGAGATGGTCGAAGAAGGGGCCTTGCGCAAGAAAGGTTTGCGCTACCTTCGCAGCGATGAGAATCGCGGCAAGGATCGATGACGGCTTCCGGAAAGCGGACTCCCATGACTAAAAGCGCGCAGGAAATCGTCCAAAAGGTATTCCAGGCCGGTGTCGTGGGCGCGGGCGGCGCGGGTTTCCCCACGCACGTGAAGCTCGGCGCCAGGGCGGAGATTTACCTCGTCAACGGCGCGGAATGCGAGCCTCTGCTGAAAACGGATCAGCAACTGGCCGCGCGGGAAGCCGCCCGGCTGGTGAGGGGGCTTGCGCTCGGCATGAGGGCGACCGGCGCGAAGGAAGGCATCATCGCGCTCAAGGCCAAATACACCGAAGCCATCGAAGCGCTCGCGCCGCGGCTCTCCGCGGACATGCGCATCCACATCCTGCGGGACATCTACCCGGCGGGCGACGAGGTCATCGCCATCTGGATGGCGACCGGCAGGCGCGTACCGCCGGGCGGGCTGCCGCTCGACATCGGCGTCGTCGTGAACAACGTGCAGACCCTGATCAACGTGGCGCGCGCCGTCGACGACGACGCGCCCGTGACGCACCGCACGCTGACCGTGACCGGCCTGGTCAGGCAGCCGGCGACGCTCACCCTGCCGATCGGCGCGCCGATGCGCGAGGCCATCGAACTGGCCGGCGGTCTCTCGATCGAGGCAAAAGACGCGGCGTACATCGACGGTGGCCCGATGATGGGCAAGCGGCTCGATTCCCTGGATTCGCCCATCACCAAAACGACCGGCGGCCTCATCGCGCTTCCCGCGGATCACCCGCTGATCCGCTGCCGCCGCGCGGACATGCGTTCCATCGTCAACACGGCGCGGACGGTGTGCGAGCAATGCCTGCTTTGCACCGAGCTGTGCCCGAGACACCTGATCGGGCACGAACTCTCTCCGCATCTCATCGTCCGCTCGGTCAATTACGATCACGTCGCGCAGCCTTCCGTCCTCCTCTCCGCATTGACCTGTTCCGAATGCGCCGTCTGCGAAGCCTACGCCTGCCCCGTCGGAATCTCCCCCATGCGTCTCAATCAGGCGCTCAAGGCCGGGTTCCGCGCCGAGGGCGCGCGCTACCGGGGCGGCTTGCGGCTGGCCGACCCCATGATCGACGCCCGCCTGATTCCCGTCTCGCGTCTCATCACCCGCATCGGCGTCGCGCCCTACTACCGCGCCGCGCCGCTGTCACCGCAAACGCATTCGTCGAGGCGCGTCGTGATCAGGCTGCGCCAGCACATCGGCTCCCCGGCGATCGCCTGCGTCGAGGCCGGCGAGACGGTTCGCCGCGGCCAACGCATCGGGGAAGCGCCTGCCAACGCGCTCGGCGTTCCCGTTCATGCCAGCATCGATGGCGTCGTGACCGAAGTCACCGGCGAAGCCATCGTTATCGAGAGGTGATTCCGTGCTCCATGCCATCGGTCTGATCGAAACGAACAGCATCGCCAAGGGGATCGAGGCGGGCGACGCCATGCTGAAAACGGCGGCGGTCACGCTGCTCGTCGCCAAGACCATCTGTCCGGGAAAATATATCGTCATGGTGGGTGGAGACGTGGCGGCCGTCCGCCAATCGGTCGACGCGGGGGCGGCGCTCTCCGAGCGCGTCCTGGTCGATCATTTCGTCATTCCCAACCTTCATCCCGCCATTCTGCCGTCGATCAGCGGCGTCACGCCGGTCGATGAGATGCGCGCCGTCGGCGTCGTGGAAACATTCAGCGTCGCCGCCTGCATCGAATCCGCCGACGCCTCGGTCAAGGCGGCCAGCGTCGTGCCCATCCGCACGCATCTTGCCTTCGGCATCGGCGGAAAATGCTATTACGTCCTGACGGGCGACGTCGCCG
>JAITAJ010000244.1 GCA_031284185.1 Accumulibacter sp.
TTCATCTGTCCTCTGTCTTCTATTTTCTATCTTCTGAAACTGTCTTCTGAACCTGGTATGGTACAAGTGCTACACTGCGAACTTTGGGTTTGCGCGCGCCGCAGCCGTCGATACCGGAGTTTGAAGGGAGGAAAGATGAAGATTGTCGGTGCCGATGTAATCGTCTGTTGTCCGGGCCGGAATTTCGTGACTCTGAAAATCACCACGGACGAGGGAGTGACCGGCCTGGGCGATGCCACGCTGAATGGCCGTGAACTGTCGGTGGCCTCGTATCTGAGGGATCACGTCTGCCCGGTGCTGATCGGGCGCGATCCGCAACGGATCGAGGATACCTGGCAATATCTCTACCGCGGCGCCTATTGGCGGCGCGGCCCGGTAACCATGTCGGCCATCGGAGCGGTCGATACGGCGCTCTGGGACATCAAGGGCAAGCTGGCCGGTATGCCGGTCTACCAGCTCCTGGGCGGCGCCTCGCGCGAGGGGGTGATGGTCTACTGCCATGCCACGGGAGGCGATATTCTGCAAACGCTCGATGCGTTCGCCAGATACAGGGAAAAGGGATTCAAGGCCATCCGCGTCCAGTGCGGCGTGCCGGGCATGAAATCGGTCTATGGCGTGTCCAAGGGGGGCGACGGCGCCTATGAGCCGGCAAGCAAGGGCTGGCCGGAAGAACAGTCGTGGTCTACCGAAAAATACCTTGATCACATCCCGAAGCTGTTCGCGGCCGTGCGCGAGAAATTCGGTTTCGATACGCACCTGCTGCACGACGCGCATCACCGGCTGAGTCCGATCGAGGCCGCGCGGCTCGGGAAGTCGGTCGAAGACTATCGCCTGTTCTGGCTGGAGGACCCGACACCGGCTGAAAACCAGGAAGCCTTCCGCCTGATCCGCCAGCATACCGTCACGCCGATCGCCGTCGGAGAAATTTTCAACACTGTCTGGGATTGCAAGGAGCTGATCGAAAAACAGTGGATCGATTACATCCGCATGACCGTGACGCACGCGGGGGGAATCACGCATCTGCGCCGCGTCGCTGATCTGGCCGCTCTGTACCAGGTGCGCACCGGCTGTCATGGCCCGTCCGACCTTTCGCCGGTGTGCATGGGCGCCGCGCTGCATTTCGACCTGTCGATCCCCAATTTCGGCATTCAGGAATACATGGGGTACCACGAGCAGACGATGGAAGTTTTCCGGTGCGCCTGGAGCTACGATGACGGATTCATGCGGCCGGGCGAGAAACCCGGCCTGGGCGTCGAGATCGACGAGACCCTGGCGGCGAAGTATCCCTATGACCCGGCCTTTTTGCCGGTGACTCGTCTGGAAGATGGCACCCTGTGGAATTGGTGAGGAGCGAGAAAAATGGCGCGAATTCAGTTTGAAACGGTTCTTGAAGTGGTGACCGAAGCCTTCGTCCGCGCGGGAATGCGTCCGGAAGACGCCCGGATTTGCGCGCGGGTTCACACCGAGTCGAGTTGTGACGGCGTTTATTCGCACGGTCTGAACCGTGTCGCGCGCTTCGTCGACTATCTCAAGCGGGGATGGGTCGATGCCGGCGCCCGGCCCACCCTCGTCAAGAAGCTCGGCGTCATCGAAATCCACGACGGCAACCGGGGGCCGGGGATTCTCAACGCCTTTTTCGCCACCGACCGGGCGATGGCCATCGCGGCGGCGCAAGGCGTCGGCATCGTGACGCTGCGCAACACGACGCACTGGATGCGTGGCGGCACTTACGGCTGGTACGCGGCGGACAAGGGTTACGTGGCGATCGGCTGGACCAACACCGAGTCGTGCATGCCGTCGTGGGGCGGAAAGGACACGCGCCTGGGCAACAATCCCTTCATGATGGCCGTGCCGCGCGGGAAGGGGCACATCGTGCTCGACATGGCCATGTCGCAATATTCCTACGGCAAGTTGCAGGTCACCCGGCTCAAGGGCGCGCAACTGCCTTATCCGGGCGGTTTCGACGAGGACGGAAATCTGACTTCCGAACCCGGGCCGATCGAGCAATCGATGCGGATTCTGCCGATGGGTTACTGGAAGGGTTCCGGTTTCGCCATCCTGCTCGACGCGCTGGCGGCGATTCTTTCGGAGGGCTTGGCGACGAACCGGATCGACCCGATCGGGCGCGGCAGTTGCACGGGCGCCTCGCAGGTATTCATCCTGTTCGATCCCCGGCAGTTGGGCGGCGAAGCGTTTTCCGAGCAAGTAGCGGACAGCGTGGTCGATTACGTCAATTCCTCGGTGCCCGACGAAAGAAGCAAGGAAGTGTTGTATCCGGGTCAGTCGGCCCTGCGCATCCGCGCCGAGCATCGCGCCAACGGCATCGTGGTCGACGACGGCGTCTGGGCCGAGGTCCTGGGGTTAGCAGGGGTCAGAGGACAGAAGTTTGAGAAGACAGAGGACAGATAGGTTTGCGGCGCTTCGCGCCGGGGCAAGGACGAAAAACCGAGCGTTCGGTTTCTCTGTCTTCTGTCCTCTCAAATTTCTGTCTTCTGATTACTGTCTTCTGATTATGTTGTAAACAATTCCGGGAAGCGGCTGGCGATGTTCGGAAGGGAGACGATG
>JAITAJ010000257.1 GCA_031284185.1 Accumulibacter sp.
AATGGCCGAGTTCTGGGATCATGGGATGGGCGCGGGGTCCGGGCGCTTACGCATGGAAATGGCCAGGGACGGGCAAGCCGCCTCGGACGGCCGCGCAGGAAAGCGCGGCGGCCCTTGTCCATCATCATTTCTCCTCTGATTCGCTTGCCTCGAGAATGGTAAACAGGTCGCGAGCCAACGGCAACAGCGGAGAAAAGCCACAGGAAAAAAAGTTCTTGCACTGGTTTGGTTTTTCGGGTGAGAATCCAGCACCCCTCAGTCTGTGGCGAAAGCGTGAGCAAAATGAGAAAAACGACGCGAACCCATCTCGCACCGGCAAAAATTGCTGATCTTGGCGTGGTTTTTGCTACACACACATGTATCGTCCGTTAACCGCACACGCCGCCAGGCGTAGCGCGGCTTTGTCTTTTTCTTCCCGCCCGTTTTCAGGTCCCGTTTCCGTCAGGAGCGCGGCAGTCGGCGTCTCGCCGGCCGCGCAGCCGGTACGCTTTCGGAGCCAAACCGCTTTTTCCGGACTTTCGAGATTTTCCGTCGATCCGGATTTCGTTGACGTGGCGACGCAAGACTACAATACAAATAGAAGGAGGAATACCGTTCATGAAAATCGTCAGTCTCGTGCTCAAGTTTCCGCCTTGCCATACGTTTGAAGTCGGGAAATCGGTGGAGGCGGTACCGGGCGCCAGCGTGGCTGCCGACGGTGGGGATGGACGCATGATCGTTTTGCTGGAAGACGGCCCCGATTACGCCGTTTCCGATTCCATCCTGCAAATCCACCAGATACCGCAAGTGATGTCCGCTACCCTTGCCTACGAATATTCGGATGAAACGCTCAACCCCGAGGAGGCTTGACATGTCCATGGATCGTCGTGAATTTCTGAAAATCCAAGCCGTTGCCGCCGCCGCGGCATCCTCCGGCATCTCGTTGTCCGCGGCCTTCGCCGCGCCCGCGGACCGCTCGATTCGCTGGGACAAGATTCCCTGCCGCTTCTGCGGTACCGGCTGTTCGGTGCTGGCGGGCGTGCAGAACGGCAGGCTCGTTGCGACGCAAGGCGACCCGGATTCGCCGGTGAACCGCGGCCTGAACTGCATCAAGGGCTATTTTCTGTCCAAGATCATGTACGGCAAGGACCGGCTGACGCAGCCGCTCTTGCGCAAGAAGGACGGCAAGTACGACAAGGAAGGCGATTTCACGGCGGTGTCGTGGGACGAAGCCTTCAATATCATGGCCGAGAAATGGAAGGAAGCCCTGAAGACCGACGGCCCCGCGTCCATTGCGATGTTCGGTTCCGGACAATGGACGATCTGGGAAGGTTACGCCGCCGCGAAACTGATGAAGGCGGGCTTCCGCTCCAACAACCTGGACCCGAACGCCCGCCACTGCATGGCCTCCGCCGTGGTCGGCTTCATGCGCACCTTCGGCATCGACGAGCCGATGGGCTGTTACGACGACATCGAGAACGCCGATGCCTTCGTGCTGTGGGGTTCCAACATGGCCGAAATGCACCCGGTGCTGTGGTCGCGCGTCACCGACCGCCGCTTGACGCACGAAAAGAGCGAAGTCCACGTGCTGTCGACCTTCGAGCACCGTTCCTATGAACTGGCCGACAACGCGATGACCTTCAAACCGCAGACCGACCTGGCGATCCTGAACTATATCTGTAACCACATCATCCAGACGAAGAAGGTCGACACGGACTTCGTCAACACGTACGTCAATTTCAAGAAAGGCGTGACCGACATCGGCTACGGTCTGCGTCCCAACAACGCGCTGGAGAAGGACGCCACCGCCAACGGCTATCCGGGCGCGGACGGCAAGCCCAAGGGCGACGCGGGCGCGGCGGAGGCCATCCGCTTCGAGGATTTCGCCAGCTTCGTCGCGGAATACACGCTGGAGAAAACCGCCGCGCTCTCTGGCGTGCCCGCCGAGAACCTGAAGAGGCTGGCCGAACTGTACGCCGACCCGGACAAGAAGGTGGTTTCCTTCTGGACGATGGGCGTCAACCAGCACACGCGCGGTACCTGGGTGAACAACCTGATCTACGACGTACACCTTTTGACCGGCAAGATTTCCAAGCCCGGCTGCGGCCCTTTCTCGCTGACCGGACAGCCGTCCGCCTGCGGCACGGCGCGGGAAGTCGGCACTTTTGCGCACCGCCTGCCCGCCGACATGGTGGTCGGTAATCCGGCGCACCGGAAACTGGCGGAAACGGCCTGGCAACTGCCGGAAGGCACGATCCCGCCCCAGATCGGGCTGCATGCCGTGGCGCAGAGCCGCAGCCTCAAGGACGGCAAGCTGAGATGCTACTGGACCTCGACGACCAACAACATGCAGGCCGGGCCGAACATCAATGACGAGATCTATCCCGGCTGGCGCAATCCCAAGTCTTTCGTGGTGGTCTCCGACGTCTATCCGACGGTCTCCGCGATGGCCGCCGACCTGATCCTGCCCACGGCGATGTGGGCGGAAAAGGAAGGCGCCTACGGCAATGCCGAGCGGCGCACCCAGTTCTGGCGCCAGCAGGTCAGGGCGCCGGGCGAGGCTCGCTCCGACCTGTGGCAATACCTGGAGTTCTCCAGGCGTTTCAGGATGGAAGATGTCTGGCCCGCCGACTTGCTCGACAAGAAGCCGGAATACAAGGGCAGGACGCTCTATGACGTGCTCTATGCCAACGGCGTCGCCG
>JAITAJ010000333.1 GCA_031284185.1 Accumulibacter sp.
GGTGGAGAATCCGGTAGCCGAGACGGGAGAAGGGGGCCAGCGCGACTTCGGCAGGGGCGACGCGATCGGCGAGATCGCATTTGTTGAGCGCGATCAGCACGTCGATCGCCTGGCTTTCGGCGGCAATCAGACAGCGTGTCACGAGGTCTTCCGAAAAGGAAAGATCGGTGGCGACGACGATGATGACCCGGGTGACGTTCGCGGCAATCAGCTTCTGCCGGAAGGCATTGGAGCGGTAGAAGAGCGCGCGGCGCGGCAGAACGGCGTCGATGATGCCTTGCGTGGCACTGCCGCGCGCGATCGAGACCCGGTCTCCACAGGCCAGCGCGCTTTTCTTGCCGCGCGGGAAACAGGAGAGCGCGCCACCATCCGGCAGTTCGACGAGATAGTGCCGCCCGTGCGCGGCGACGACGGTTCCTTCGAGCTTCAAGTCGGACCGGATGAGAGACGCGAGACGCGCTGGGCCGCCGGCGGGTGCGAGTCGTAGAAGAGGGAATGCAGGGGATCGGGGGTCAGGGTCGCGGCGTTGTCTTCGTACAGCTTGACCAGCGCCTTGATCAGATCGACCGCCGAGGAATGCGTGGCCGCGTAGCCGTCGGCCTCGAACTCGTGGCGGCGCGAGAGCAGACTGAACAGCGGGGTCGACAGGAAGGCGAATACCGGAACGGCCTGGAAGAACAGAATCAGCGCCATCGCCGTGTTGCGCGCGCTCTCGGAGCGGATGCCCAGACCGACATAAAACCAGCCGGCATTCATCAGTTGGCCGAGGAGGTACAGCAGAAACAGCGTCGCGCCGAAAATCAGCGCGATGCGCTTGATGACGTGACGATGCGCGAAATGCCCCAGCTCGTGCGCCAGCACGGCTTCCACTTCCCATACTTCGAGCCGGCTGAGCAGGGTGTCGAAGAAAACGATCCGCTTGCTTTTGCCAAAGCCGGTGAAGTAGGCGTTGCCGTGGGCGGTGCGCCGCGAGCCATCCATCACGAACAGGCCGGAACTGGCGAATCCGCAACGGGCCAGCAGGGCTTCGATGCGCGTCTTCAGCACCGCGTCGTCGAGCGGGGTGAAGGTGTTGAACAGGGGCGCGATCCACGTCGGGTAGATGAACAGGATCAGCAGGTTGAAGGCGCACCAGAACAGCCAGACGTACAGCCACCAGGCGTTTCCCATGCGCGCCATCAGCCATAGGACGGCGAGCAGGAGCGGCGTGCCGATGAGGAGTCCGAGCGCCAGTTGCTTGGCGAAGTCGAGCGCGAACAGGCGCAGGGTCATGCGGTTGAAACCGAAGCGCTGTTCGAGGACGAACAGCGTGTAGAGCGACATGGGCAGGTCGACGGCTCCCGAAATGGCGGTGACGCTGAAGATCAGCGCGACGCCATAGCCCAGGCCGGCAAGGCGCGGCGACCAGAATTCGTGCAGGGCCTGCAGCCCGCCGCCGAGCGTGAATGCCAGCAGCAGGACGATTTCGATGAGCAGCGACAGCCTGCCGAAACGGATGCGGGCGACACAGTAGTCGGCGGCTTTCTGGTGCGCCGCGAGCGAGACGCGATCGGCGAATTGCTCGGGAACCTTCGCCCGGTGCGCGCGAATGTGCGCGATTTGCCGCGCGCCGAGCCACAGGCGCAGGACGGCCATCAGCAGCAGCGCGCCGAGAAATGCCAGGGAGAAGGCGGTGGCCGGGTTGTCGAGGGTGCCGAGGATGTCGGAGGCGGCGGCGAAGTCAGGCATCGAGCTGTGTCAGAATGCGATTTTGCAAGGAATGGATTATATGGCACAGAGCGCTGATCATCTCGTCTGGCTGGACATGGAAATGACCGGCCTCGATCCCGAACGCGAACGCATCATCGAGCTGGCGATGATCGTCACCGGCAGCGATCTCGAAACCGTGGCCGAGTCGCCCGTCTGGGTGGTGCATCAGCCGGAATCGGTGCTCGGCGCGATGGATGCGTGGAACAGGGGCACGCATGGCAAGTCGGGCCTGATCGGGCGGGTGCGGGCGTCCGTTCTCGATGAGGCGGCGGTCGAGGCGGCGGCGCTCCGTTTCGTGCGGGAGTACGCGCCACGGGGAGTCAGCCCGATGTGCGGCAACTCGATCGGCCAGGATCGGCGCTTCATGGCGCGCTACATGCCGGCGCTCGAAGCGTGGTTCCACTATCGCAACATCGACGTTTCCACGCTCAAGGAACTCTGCCGGCGCTGGAAACCCGAGGTGGCCAAGGGGTTTTGCAAGGCGTCGGCGCATACGGCGCTGGCCGATACGCGCGAATCCATCGAGGAATTGAAGTATTACCGGGAGCGTTTCATCCAGACGTGACGGCGCCTGGGGGCGGGCGAACGGCGCGGCGGGGGGCTTTCGCCGCGCCTGCCGCCCGTCGCGCCCGACCGCTTTTTCCGGGATCATTCCGCGCGGGCGCGGCTGGGCACCGCCGGGTCCGGTTCCGGGCTGGCCGGCGCCAGATCGTCCAGCGCGCTTGCCGGTTCCGCCCGGCGGCTGGCGCGGTATAGATGAAACCTGTCGTAGTCGCGGCGATCGTTCGGACGGTTTCCGTGCCAGACCGGACGCCAGCCCGAGCCGGCCAGATCGGCCGGGTCGCGCCGGCTGCCCTGCACGAGAAGCCATGAGCAGCTCGCGGCCCGCTCGCTCTTCTGCGGGATGACACGTATGCCTTCAAAATAATCCAGCGTGGCGAGGAATGCCATTGGCAGACCGGCGCCGGCGATGCAGTCCATCTTCGCGGGGAGCGCCTTTTTCAGCGACGCGGAAACGCCGCGGAAGGTCTTGCCGTAATCGATCCAGGGCATCCAGAGGCTGGCGAGAAGCAGCCAGAACAGCGTCAGCCCGACCATCCAGTGCGTGATGCCGCGCATCGGCGAGCGCGGGCTGGTCACGATCATCCAGAACCAGAAGCCGGTACATGCCAGCGCGAACAGGAACGCCGGCGCGCTGAACACTCCGAGAAAGCCGGGTTCCAGCCGCATCGCCTGACGCGCCAGCCGCGTCGGCCAGCCGAAAACCAGGGCGCTCCAGCCAATCCAGACGATGCCCGCGAAGAAGGTGAAGCTCACCATGCTGAACCAGTCGAAGGCGTTCGCGGCGCCGCGCCGCAGGGTCTCGACGCCCGAGGAGGCGAGCAGCACCAGGGGCGGCAGCAGCAGCAGGGCCGTGGCGCTGCGCAGCGAGGTCAACAGGACCAGCAGGATCAGGACGGCGAAAAAGGAGAGCGCCGGAACGGCGATCGCCCGCTCGCCGAGTCTGCGGCGTTTGGACCACAAGGACCAGGCGGCGAGGGGAAGCGCCGGCCATGCGTACCACAATAGCAGGCTGGCATGGCGAAGGAAGTTTGCCGGCAGGCTCACTGGCCGCGTCAGAATGGAGCACTCGGCCTGGAAAAAACCGGCGAGGTAGTCCGCGGACGCCATGTGAACGGCAAGCAGCCAGACGCCGCAGGGAACGGCGGCGGCGGCGATGCCGGCGAGGAGGCCGCCAAGGCGCCGGAGGCGGTCTTCCGAGCGCCACAGGGTGATGCCCAGCGCGGGCAGAAGCGTGATGACCGGCAGCAGGCCGTTGGCCAGGAAGGCCGTGGCCAAGGCCGTGGCGAAGATCACGACGGCGCGCCGGGGATGCCGCGGCAGCAGAGCGAATGCCCAGTAGGCGGCGGTATGGGCGGTCAGCGCGAGGAGCATCGGCTGCGCTTCGTGGGCGTGAAAGAGGAAGCCGATGCTGCCGGCGAGAATCAGCGGCGCGGTCGCCGCGTATGGGCGTCCCTGCGATTCGCGCGCGGCCAGGAGGATGAATTCGAGCGAGAGCAGCGTGAAGACGCCGCTGGTCAGGCGAACCGCGTCATGGAAGGGCATCAGCCACGAGAACAGCTTGCCGGCGATCGCCGCGAGCCAATAGTAGAGCGGGGCGTCCGGGTAGGCGCGGCCGGCCAGCCGCAGGATCAGCCAGTTGCCGTTCCTGATGAGGTCATGGGCGATGCCGATCGAGATGGCATCGTCGTGCTTCCACGGATCGTGCCCGATCAGACCCGTGAAGATGTAGATCACGAGCAGCCCGGTCAATACCCAGCCGTCGGGCGGCAGGGATATTCCCCTGAAACGCGGTTTTTCATCGAGGATAGGCATCGCTTGCAAGGCTCGGTTGGGCCGTTTCGATTGACGTTGGAACCCTTGCGCTGTCCCGCCGTTCCGGTTGTCTTTCCCGGCGTCGACGAAACCGGCGCTGGCCCGCGCTGAAATTGCGTTTCCGATTTCGGCGCGCCCGCGAATGGGATCGATCCAACAAAATAGGCAGCCCGGCGGCTGCCCCCTTTGCCGAATCCGTCAGGCGGGAAAATCAGGCGGCTCTGGCTGTCGTACCATATTTCCTGTTGACTTTCTCGACGCGACCGGCGGTGTCGATGATCTTCTGCTTGCCGGTGTAGAAGGGGTGGCAAGCGGAACACACTTCGATATGCAGCGCCTTTTTCATCGTCGAATGCGTCTTGAACGTATTACCGCACGAACAGGTGACTTCGATTTCGTTGTAATCGGGATGGATGTCGGCTTTCATCTGAAGTTCCTTCAAGTCAATTCCCGCCGCCTCGACATGAGCGGACGTCACGTCGATGGGCGGCTCCGGGAAGCTGGGCATTGTCCCTGTTTTTTCCGTGGATTGCAATCAGCGGCGCATGGAATCGAAAAACTCGGCATTTTTCTTGGTGGCCCGGATCTTGTCGAGGAGGAATTCCATGGCCTCCAGATCGTCCATGTTGTAGAGCAGCTTTCTCAACACCCACATCTTCTGCAGCACGTCGGGCTTCAGCAGCAGTTCCTCGCGGCGCGTGCCCGAACGGTTGACGTTGATCGCCGGATAGACGCGCTTCTCGGCCATGCGCCGGTCGAGATGGATTTCCATGTTGCCGGTGCCCTTGAATTCCTCGTAGATCACGTCGTCCATGCGGCTGCCGGTCTCGACCAGCGCGGTGGCGATGATCGTGAGCGAACCGCCCTCTTCGATGTTGCGCGCCGCCCCGAAGAAGCGCTTGGGTTTTTGCAGGGCGTTGGCATCGACACCGCCGGTGAGCACCTTGCCGGAAGCCGGCTGCACGGTATTGTAGGCGCGCGCCAGACGGGTGATCGAGTCGAGCAGGATGACCACGTCCTTCTTGTGCTCGACGAGGCGCTTGGCCTTCTCGATGACCATTTCGGCCACCTGCACGTGGCGGGTCGCCGGCTCGTCGAAGGTCGACGCGACCACTTCGCCGCGCACCGAGCGCGTCATTTCGGTCACTTCCTCGGGGCGCTCGTCGATCAGCAGGACGATCAGAATGATGTCGGGATGGTTGGCCGTGATGGCGTGCGCCACGTGCTGCATCATCACCGTCTTGCCGCTCTTGGGGCTGGACACCAGCAGACCGCGCTGGCCCTTGCCGATCGGAGCGATGATGTCGATGATGCGGGAGGTGGTGTTTTCCTCGCCGCGGATGTCCCGTTCCAGACGGATGTGCTGTTCCGGGTGCAGCGGCGTGAGGTTCTCGAACAGGATCTTGTTCTTCGAGGATTCCGGCGCTTCTCCGTTGACGCGATCGACCTTGACCAGCGCGAAGTAGCGTTCGCCGTCCTTCGGCGTGCGGATTTCACCCTCGACGGTATCGCCGGTGTGCAGATTGAAACGGCGAATCTGGCTCGGGCTGACGTAAATGTCGTCGGTGCTGGCGAGGTACGAGGTATCGGGTGAGCGCAGGAAACCGAAGCCGTCCGGCAGTGTTTCCAAGGTACCGTCGCCGAAGATGGTCTCGCCCCTTCTGGCATGGTTCTTGAGCAGGGCGAAGATCAGTTCGTGCTTGCGCAGCCGGTTGGCGCCTTCGATGTCGCTGGCAACGGCCATGTCGAGTAGCTGGCTGACATGAAAAGCCTTGAGTTCGGATAGATGCATGGATGAAAGTCAAAAAAAAAAACCGGATAACCCGGAACTCGTCACGCGAGAACGCGGACGACGGAGGATTTTGGATTGGGTCGAGCTAGGATGATCGTTACGGACGTGCTGGGGCTATGGTGGCTATGGTGGCTATTGGGGGCTATGGGGGCTATGGGGGCTATTGAGGCTATGGGATCACACACTGGGCCAAGAGGGCCGAAAGTCCTGGCCGGACTGGCTCGTTCCCGTTTTCCATCGAGCGACCAGAAACTTTCAGGCGGGAGGGTATCGATTTTACAGGTGGCTGTCAATAAACGCGATGAGCTGCGATTTCGACAGAGCGCCGATCTTGGTGGCTTCGATGTTGCCGTTCTTGAACAGCATCAGCGTGGGGATGCTGCGAACCGCGAAGCTGGCCGGCGTGGCCGGATTGTCGTCGATATCCAGCTTGGCGACTTTCAGGCGTCCGGCGTACTGGTCCGCGATTTCTTCAAGAATCGGCGCGACCATCTTGCATGGTCCGCACCATCCCGCCCAGAAGTCGACGAGAACGGGCTGAAGCGACTGCAATACCTCAGCCGCGAACGTATCGTCGGTGACATAGCGAATGTACTCACTCATGGAAATGCCTCGTGGAAGATGGGGATGAATAGAGTGAAGAGATGAGGAGAAGAAGTCGTCTGACGACGAGGTGAGCATCTTACCAAAAAGAAAAGGGATTGTGCATCGTCCCGCCGGATTATCTCGCGGCGGCGGCGCCGGGAGGGCGCATGGAAGGAGACCCGCGCCTTCGCCGCCCCGGAGTCTTCCTGCCGGCCGTCGCGGCGTGACCGGGGAGCGAGTTCGGGAACCGGCGTCCTACCGGCCCGACGAGAGCCCTCTTCGGCGTTTCGGCGCCGGCATACGCCCGGCGGCGGCCAGCGATTCGTGATCGACCGGCTGGAGCACGAACCGCATTCCTTCGAGCGCCGGGAATTCGTATCTTCCTTCATCTGGACCAACGACAAGGAAGACGATGATGCACCTGCTGCGTATCTGTGAACTGTTCCTGGATCACTGCAATTCCGCCGTCAGCCTGTCAGCGCATACTCTGAGGGCCTATGCGGGAGACTTGAGGCATGCCCGGAGGTTTATTGGGCAACAGACCGAACTGCGGAGCATTCAGAGGGATTGTCTGCGCCGGTACATCGGACGCATGCGAAATGAGCTTGCCCTCAAGGAAAGCACGATCAAGCGCAGGATTTCCTGCCTGAAACTGCTGTTCAAGTGGGCACGGCAGGAGTCCATCCTCGAGACGAATCCGTTTGACACGCTCAATGAGCGGATTCGACTGCCAAAACGATTGCCGAGAGCGATCGACGGCGCGGACACCGAGAAGCTGAGAAAGATTGCGTCCACGACGAATGATGACGACAGCTTCGATGCTCACTGCAAAAGAGCCGCCATCAGCCTTCTTCTCGAAACGGGCATACGGGTGGGGGAGTTATCCAGCATCCAGATCGAGGATGTGTCGCTTTCCGATAAATCCATAAGGATCCATGGAAAAGGAAACCGGCAGCGGTTTGTTTATCTGCTGTCCCCGTCCGTCTTCGGAACGGTTTCGGCCTTCCTCTCAAAACGCAGGCGCATCGGCGCGCAGGGTTCCAGTCTGTTGGTGAATAAAGACGGGAAGCCGCTGACGCCTCCTCTCATACGGCAAGCGCTGCGAGAGTTGAGAACGTCGGCGGGAATCACGCGGCACGTCACGCCGCACATGTTGCGTCATACATGCGCGACCCAGTGGCTCGAGAACGGACTGGACATTCGTTACGTGCAAAAGCTCCTGGGTCATCACAGCATTTCAACGACAGAGATTTACACGCACGTATCCGATCGCAGTCTCAGACAGGCCCTGCTGCGAGCGAACGGGGGGCGCGAACGATAACTAGGAATTATCATGCCCTTTCCTGTACCCCAAACCCAGCCGGATGAGCCGCGAACGAGCAGCCTGGCTACCATCGCAGGCCTCTTGGTCGCTGGAGACGCCGCGCGTGATTTCCATACAGGTGCTGATCTTACCTATCGTTCGTTCACTGATGTGCAGGTGAAATCAGCGGACCTGAAGCGTTCGATGTTGTACGGCACCCTATTTCAAAGCTGCGTCTTCACGGAGGTGGAATTTGACAACTGCGACATTGAAGGGGCTCGGTTCGCTCAATGTACTTTTGTGGATTGCACCTTCGTCGATGCCGACCTTCGCTCCTGCACATTTGCGGCCTGCAACTTCAAAGGTTCCAGATTCGATCAGGCGCTCCTGCTTGACATCACGGTCCAGGGCTGTGATTTCCATGGGACCTTTTTCGACCGGGCGAGCATCCACGATTCGACGTTTGAGCAGTCTACGCTGCGCAAGTGCTCGATCAAAAATGTCAGCGCTCTGCACAACACATTTGACAGGACTGGCCTCGAAGACATTCGGATCGCCGACTGCACCTTCCTGTATGCATTGATGTTGAATTGCCGGTTTGATCGCGTGGAATTGAACGTGGAGGCGGTGGGAACAATCTATGGAATTTCTCGCAAAGACCTGGCGTCCATGACTCTGGTATTTCTCGGCAAGACCCAGCGCGATCCAGACGAAGACCTCATCGAGGTGTTGAAGGATTCCTACCAAGAGCGGAAATGGTATTTCCTCAAAGCGATGTTGGAGGTTTGCTACGGTCCCGAGCATCGACTGTTCGCGCTGAACCGTGCCTTGGACATCTTGTGTGAGGTGGCCACGCTCAGCATTGGAGTCAAGCGGGACGAGTTCAGATTCCTGCTGCGGGTCGCCGAGGAACTCTCGATGCAAGGCCTACTGCCCATAGGCTTTCTTGTGCACGCGGCGGAACAGACTGGCCTGTTGCTGAGCAAGCCCGGCCTCACGTCGAATGTGCTTGCGACCGTTCAGGAACTGCACAATCGGGTCTATCTGCTGCTCCAGCAAAGCGTCGATCTCTACAATGAAGCGGTCGGCAGATTGTCGCTGACCGATGATCAGGATGCAGCGGCGCGGGTTACCTTGACCTACCGCGAGCGCCCGACCACCGATGCCGCCGAGGTGATTCGCTTGGCCGGTCAGTTGATGCCCACACGGCACCCTGACGCGATACTTGTTTCCGCACGGTCAGGATCCTGGATTGAAGTGATCCAGACCTCGGTACTCGGGGCAATGACACTCTACGCGATCATCGCCGTCACGAATGGCATCCTAGCGCAGTTGATCCGAACGCGAGCGCTTGCCAACGCCCTGGTTCAGCCGATCCCCAAACGCACGGTGCAGACTCTCGTGAAGAGTTCGGTGTTTCGGCATAGCGAACCAGCGCAGAGCCGATTGATTTGCACAGCCCTCAATGCCTTGTCCAACCTCACGAGTCGATCGGCTGGCACCGATGACGTATATGCGCTCGTCGCCGGAGGATTGGAGAAATTGGAAGCCGTTTCTGT